>JBKKBW010000613.1:0-1375 GCA_046713635.1 Dehalococcoidia bacterium | reverse complement strand
GGCAGCGCCTCGCCCAGGCGACGTTGGTCGCGCGCGACGCACGCCGCGCGGGCGTTCGGCACCTACATGCTCATTTCGCGGACGGCGCTACGCGCATTGCTATGCTGGCGAGTATGCTGAGCGGCATACCCTATAGCTTCACCACCCACGCGCGCGACATCTTCCGGGCCGGCATTGACCTCCATCTTCTCCAGGAGAAGATCGATAGAGCTGGATTTGTTGTCGGGGTCAGCATGTTCAACCAGCGGTACTTGGGAAGCATCGCGGGTGACACGACTAACAGCGTCGTGCGCGTCGTCTACAACGGCGTTGACCTCGATCATTTTCATCCTGACTCCGCGATCGAGCGCACGCCCGATCTCATTCTTGCCGTCGGGCGCCTCGTGCCGAAGAAGGGCTTCGCAGATCTCATCGGGGCATGCTGGCTGCTCCACGAGCGCGGCCGAACGTTTCACTGCCGGATCATCGGCAGCGGGCCTTTACGCGCGGAACTGCAGTCGCAGGCGGCCGGCCTCGGTGCCGCTATCGAGTTCGCTGGGTCCAAGCCGCAAGAGGAACTTGCGGCCGAGTATCGCCGCGCTTCTGTTTGTGTGCTCGCAGCGACTATTCCTTCCGACGGAAACACAGACGCTCTTCCAACGGTCCTGCTGGAGGCGATGGCTTCGGGATGCCCCGTGGTCTCGACGAAAGTGGCTGGCATTCCGGAGATCGTGGATCACGAGAAGAACGGCTTGCTCGTCGATTCAGGAAATGTCGTCGCGCTAGCAGACGCCATAGAGCGGCTGCTGGCTGAACCGCAGCTTCGCTCTCAATTCGGAGCGAATGCGCGGCGAAAGGCCGAGGAACGCTTTGATGTGACTAAGAATGTTGCTGAGCTGTACCGCTTGTTCACGGGCGATGTTAGAGTAGGGACATCGCCGCCACAATGAGGATCGCCTATCTAAGCTCCGACTTCGGGGTTGCCGTCAATGGCAGTAGTGGTTCGTCGGTTCATGTTCGTCAGGTCACACAGGCACTGCGTGCGCTTGGGCATGAAGTACGCATCTTTTCAACTAGCCGCCAAGAGGTTGACCGTACCACCGAGGACGGCAGTCTCCAGATAGTGAGTCTTGAGGGCTACGCTGGCCAAGCGGCCCAGGCGATTGAGCACGACGACCTAGGGGATCTGGCACACCTAAGCCGTGAGTTTCGTCGCATCCTCTATTCCGAGTACCTCCAGCGCGCTCTTCTTCCGGTCTTGGCGGACTTCGATCCGCACTTCATTTACGAGCGCTATTCTCTGTTCAGCTACGCTGGGGTTGAGCTCGCGCGAGCGCTTAACATGCCGCTTGTCCTCGAAGCTAACGCTCCGCTCTCGCTGGAGGCGGCGAAACAC
>JBKKBW010000612.1:0-6050 GCA_046713635.1 Dehalococcoidia bacterium | reverse complement strand
GGTCTGGACCACGCTGGCAAGGCAGTCTTGGAGCGCGGAGGTGATCTCGTTCGTGCTGACCGTGATCGTCCGCGGCATGCCGGTCACCTGATCGCGGCCCCGAACCTGCATCGAATGCTCGTCATCGAGCGGTATCGCGCTCCCGACGTTGACCTTGATCTCCTCAGCCGTGCGCTCCCCGATGACAAGATTGTGGCGTCGCTTCACGTACGCGGTCACGGCGTCGTCCATACGATCGCCGGCGACGCGCACTGATTCGGCAACAACGATGCCGTACATCGAGATCACTGCCGCTTCGCAGCGACCGCCGCCGATGTCGACGATCATGTTGCCACTGGGCGTGCCGACAGGGATGCGCGCACCGATCGCTGCTGCCAGGGGCTCCGGGACGAGCTGCGCGGGACGGCGGGCACCGGCCTGCTCGGCGGCGTCACGGACGGCCCGTTGCTCCACGCTGGTCGCACCGACCGGGATGCAGATCATCACTTCGGGCTTGATGATGTTCATTCGGCCGACGATCTTGCCAATGAAGTACCGCAGCATAGCTTCGGTAATCAGGTAGTCGGCGATAACACCGTCCTTCATCGGACGGATGACCTGGATCGTGTCGGGAGTCCGTCCCATCATGTCGCGCGCTTCGGTGCCGACCGCGACGACGGTGTTGTCGCGTACGGCCAGCGCGACGACGGCGGGCTCGTTCACGACGATGCCCTGACCCTTTACGTAGACGAGTACGTTGACCGTCCCCAGATCAACACCGATGCGCTTCGGGAACATGGATGCTTCTCCTCTTAGTAACGAATCTGCGGGTTGAAACCCGCAGCTAGCGAGTCAAGCGTATCAGCCCAAATGCTAGCGTTTCTCGCCGAGGCTGGAAAGCCTCGGCTACGAGGTACACGAAGAACACTACCCTTCGCGGCGGGCGACGGCGCCAAGCGATCCCAGCTTCTGGTCGAGCGCCTCGTATGCGCGGTCTAGGTGGTAGATATCGTTGATCTCTGTCTGACCCTCGGCCACGAGCGCCGCGACCACAAGCGCGGCGCCTGCGCGGACGTCCATGCAGCGCACCGGCGTGCCGTAGAGCTTCGTCGGGCCGGACACGATCGCCGTTTGCCCTGCCGTCACGACGTCGGCGCCCATCTTGCGTAGCTCGCTAATGTATAGCAGTCGATTGTCGTAGACGCGTTCGTGGATTACGCTAACGCCCTTCGCCTGCGTGAGGAACGCCGCGAGCGGCGGGTGCAGGTCGGTCGCCAGGCCCGGGTACGGCACAGCCTGCGCCGACACCGAGCGGTACTGCTCGACGCCAGTGACCACGAGCCCGCCCTCCATCGTTCGGACGCGGACGCCGGCCTCCTGCAGCTTCCAGAGCAGCCCGTCCAGGTGTTGCGGCACGGCTTCGAGTATCTCAGCCTCGCCGCGGGTCGCTGCGACCGCCAGCGCGTACGTTCCGGCTTCGACGCGGTCGGGCAGGATGCGCTGCGTTGTGCCGTGGAGCGCCGGCGCGCCTTCTACTTCTATAGTATGGCCGCCTGCGCCGCGCACGTGCGCGCCCATGCGGTTCAGCATCTCCGCCAGCTCTACTACTTCGGGCTCCATCGCCGCGTTGATGATCGTTGTTACGCCCTTGGCCATAGTCGCAGCGAAGAGCACGTTGAGCGTGCCCATCACGCTCGGGTAGTCGAGCACCACGCGCGCGCCGCGCAGCCGCTCGGCTTCGGCGACGAACTGATCTCCCTTGCGGTAGACCTCCGCCCCGAGCGCGCGGAAGCCCGCGAAGTGGATATCGAGCGGCCGCTGGCCGATAATGTCGCCGCCGGGTGGGCAGCACGCCGCGCGGCCGAATCGAGTCAGCAGCACACCCATCGTCAGGAAGCTGGCGCGCAGATTCACTACCAGTTCGCTGGGCGCCTCGAACGAGTTGATGTTCGCCGCGTTGATGCGCAGGCGGCCTGGTCCGAGCTGCTCCACCTCCGCACCGAGGCGCATGAGGATGGCGGTCATGTAGGCGATGTCATCGATGTTCGGGACGTTGTCGAGGAAGACATCGCCGTCCGCGAGGAGCGCGGCGGTCATCGCGTAGTCAGCGAAGTTCTTGTTGCCGGAGACGCGGACCTGGCCGCGAAGCGGCCTCCCGCCCTCGATGATGTAGCGTTCGGGCATGTTAGGACCGCCCTGCGGGACGAATCCCACAGCTTCGAGCCTTCTGGTACGACACTGCGGGATAAATCCCGCAGCTTCGGTCCGTCATTCGCGAGGAGGATTTAGCCATATCGAAGGCATCGTAGCTAACGCGGCGTTGGCGGCCAAGCGGCGAAATGAGACAGGAGCTTGACAGTTGTACTATACTAGAGCCCACTACACAGGTGGCGAGCCTCCCCCCGCAGCTTGCTGAACGAGATATGCCGTCCCTCGAGCCGGCAGGAGGAGCGTTGGCCTCGGAGCAAGTACATCGCTAGTACTCAACGCGGCGGGCAATCCGGTCGTGGCCTACCAAGACTTCAACACTGATGACCTTGGTGTGTTGCGCTGTAGCGACCCGGACTGCGCAGGAACCAAACTACCGTCATCGAATCTTACGACAACGAACGTAGGCGAGTACGCGCTCCCAAAGACGTGCTTCTCGGTGCGGGATTCCATCCAGACGCCACTGTTCACCGTTTGCGACAATGACTTCCAGGGATCCCCTGAACTGGACGCGGCCTGCATTCCTGACGGAGTCTGCGAAGACGAAGACCCGGCTGGCGGCTTCATCTCGGTTACTGTCGTGCCAGCCACGTACAACGTAGTTGAGAGCACAGCGGCTCCCGAGCACACGCTGGACACGAGCAAGGAAGTTTGCGTTGCGCCAGCAAGCCTGACCTGTACAGTCAGCTTCTCCAGCGCACCGAAGGTTCGTCCATGGCATCCGTGGGATATCGTCGGCGGGCCGGGGAACACGCCAGACGGCGTGGTGCGCGTGCAGGACATCCTGGAGGTAGTGAACCACTACTTCGACGACAAGCCGCTCGCGCCGTAACGGCCGGCGACGCACGAATCGATAGACGTAGGGGCGTCCTTCCGCGGGAGGGGCGCCCCTTAGTGCGTCTTGATGGGGCGTTAGAACGCAAGGCGCATGGCCAAGCGCCCCTACATCCAGGCGTTCGATCAGGCAGACGATCGCGCGTTCGTTAGGCGCGCCGTCTGGCGCACCAAACGCCGGCACAAGCAGCGCTACCGGCGAGCGCAGCGACCACCACCATGAGCGGAAGCGAGCTGTCGCGGTCACCGCGCGCCAGTGCGTCGAACGACGTGCCGCCGACGGGCGGTGGTGTGGGCGTAACGGTCGGCGGGCAGGGGCAAGTTGCCGTTGGCGTGAAGGTAGGTGTGTCCGAGGTAGGCGCGGGCGTGTTGGTCGACGTAGGCGGTGGTGTGAACGTGACGGTGGCCGGGCCGGAGCGATCGGCGTCGAACGTGCCGTTGATCGGAGAGATGCAGATCGTGCTCCACGTGCCGGAGATCGAGTTTCCGTCGAGTGAGACGGTGCCGGTCAACGTCAGCGGCGTCTCGATAAAGCCCTTGCAGAGAAACGTCGTAGTGAGGGTGATCGCGCCTGTGCCCTTGTTGTACGCGCCGGAGAATACTTTGCCGGGCGGGCAGGTGAAGTAGAAGTAGGCGTCCGAGCCGTGCTGCTTCGCGGCCGCCGACGTGCAGGGAATAGGGTACGGACCCGGCGCGCCATTCCAATCGAACGTCCACGAGCCGGTGAGGTCGGTCGTGGCGTCCGCCGGGCGCGGCGAGAGCCATGCGGCCGCGCCGATAGCCAGCGCCACGACGATGACGATTGCAACGTGTCGAAGGGGCACCAGAACTCCCCGCAGCCGCGGCAGCGCGTTGGGCGGGGACGGCGCTAGGCGGCTTACCAACCAGTCGCCACCAGTGTACTCCTACGGTGGACGTTGTCAAGCGGGCCTACCGCCTCCCGATCCGTATCTGATACCTTCGTACCACTATGTCTGATGCGCCCTCCAAACCATCCGTTACGCTCGATGAGCTGGCGTCGCTGTGCAAGCGACGCGGCTTCGTGTTTCAGAGCAGTGAGATCTACGGCGGGTTCGAGAGCACGTGGGACTACGGACCGCTTGGCGTCGAGCTGAAGCGCAACGTGAAGGCGGCCTGGTGGAAGGCGACCGTGCAGGAGCGCGACGACATCGTTGGCATCGAGACGTCGATCCTGATGTCGCCGAAGGTCTGGCAGGCGTCGGGCCACGCGACGCACTTCAGCGACGCGCTGGTCGAGTGCAAGAGCTGCCATCATCGCTTCCGCGGCGATGACATCGCCGGGGGCACATGCCCGGACTGCGGCGGCGAGCTGACCGAGGCGAAGCAGTTCAACACGATGTTCAAGACGTTCGTCGGGCCGGTCGAGGAGGAGGCGTCGGTCACGTGGCTGCGCCCCGAGACCGCGCAGGGCATGTTCGTCAACTTCGAGAACGTGCTGACGACATCGCGTCGCAAGCTGCCGTTCGGCATCGCGCAGCAGGGCAAGAGCTTTCGAAACGAGATCACGACGGGTAACTTCATCTTCCGCACGCGTGAGTTCGAGCAGATGGAGATGGAGTACTTCTGCAAGCCAGGCACCGACGACCAGTGGTACGACTACTGGCGCGAGCAGCGGCTGGGCTGGTACCACCGCTTCGGCGTGCGCCCGGAGAACATCCGCCTACGGGAGTACGACCCTTCGGAGCTGGCGCACTATTCCTCGGGCACAACGGACGTGGAGTACAAGTACCCGATGGGCTGGGCCGAGCTCGAGGGCATCGCGAAGCGCACCGACTACGACCTGCGCAAGCACGCCGAAGCGAGCGGCAAGAACCTCTCGTACTTCGACGAAGAGACGAAGGAGCATATCGTACCCTACGTCGTCGAGCCCGCGGTCGGCGTCGACCGCTGTATGCTGATCTATTTGCTCGATGCGTATCGGGACGAGGAGGTGCGCGGCGAAAAGCGGACCGTGCTCAAGCTGCACCCCTTCCTCGCGCCGGTGAAAGTCGCAATTCTGCCGCTGAGCCGCAACGAACAGCTCGTGCCGGCCGCGCGCAAGGTCTACGACCTGCTTCGGCCACAGTTCGCGACGCAGTACGACGACGCGCAATCGATCGGGCGTCGCTACCGGCGGCAGGACGAGGTCGGTACGCCGCTCTGCGTGACGGTCGACTTCGATACGCTGACCGACGACGCGGTTACCATCCGCGAGCGAGACAGCATGGAGCAGCACCGCATCCCGATCGCGAATCTGATGGACGCGCTGCGAGAGCGTCTGCCTGAGTGTTGACCTAGCTTACAGCTAATCAGCGGTCAGCCGTCAGCTTTCAGCTAGCAAGCGCGCGACATCAGGAGAAGGCTTGAGTTGCGCGATCGGCCAGCCTAGTCTATTATGGGGAACATACGTTCTCTCGGATTGACAGGCAGCGGAAGCTAAAATGCGTATCCTACACTTCGCTGATTTGCACCTTGATCGTTCCTTTGCCGGCCTAGGCATGGCCTCCGCCGAGGCGAACAAGCGACGCTGGGAGCTGCGCGAGGCCTTGCGCCGCATTGTCGATCTTGCCATCGAGCGACAGGTAGATGCCATTACAATCGGCGGCGATCTGTACGAACACGACCGAGTAACGCCGGACACTGGCAATTTCTTGGTGGAACAGTTCAAACGCTTTTCTGGGCGTATCCTCATCGCACCGGGGAACCATGACCCCTATAAGCCAGACTCGCTCTATCGGCGTGTCGAATGGCCGCAGAACGTGCACATCTTCCGAACCATGGCATGGGAAGCGGTAGACCTCGGTGCTATAAGGCTCTGGGGAGTGGCGCATACTGGACCGGCGATTCGGGACAATCTCTTGCGCGAACTTAGGATCGATCCGAGCTCGACTTCCATAGCCTTGCTCCATGGCTCGGACATGCGAGCCGTGCCCGATGGCAAGCAAACACACGCGCCCTTCGAGACTGAAGATGTTGAGGCCTGCGGGGCTCAATTGGTGCTGCTCGGTCACTATCACCGGATGCGAGTG
>JBKKBW010000611.1:0-3503 GCA_046713635.1 Dehalococcoidia bacterium | reverse complement strand
CATCAGGCATAAACTCGCAGACGAGCAGTCCAGCGCCCAGCTGCGGATAGCGGCTGGCCTCCAGAAACGCGACGCCTGCGGGCGCTACGTTTGACGGGAAGTCTTCTGGCGCCTTGCCTTCCAGCGCGAACAAGTAGATTGGATCCACGCCACCAAGTCCGAGGCACGACTCAACCGACATGGGTGGCAGCGAGCGTGGCACACCGTAATCAGCGCCGGCAACGATGACGTTCAATTCATCGCAGTTTCCGGGGCCGTTGTCCGGCGCATACAGCCTCCCTTGCGGATCAAAGGCAAAGTCGAAGGGGTTGCGTAACCCGTAGGCAAAGATACGTGGGTCAGCGTCCGCTTCGCTGGCAAACGGATTGTCGGGAACAGCCGAGCCATCGGCTTTGTTGATCCGTAGTATCTTGCCGGTGAGCACGGACAGATCAGCCGAAGTTGCCGGCTCCTCGAAATTACCCACACTAACGTAGAGGAAGCCGTCTGGACCAAAGTGCAGGTTACCGGAAACGTGCGCGCAGTTGGTCGAGTTGGTCAGGGGTAGGTCATCGACGAGCACGCGCGGATCGACACCCTTGCCATCGTTATCGGTATAGCGGATCAACCTTGGCTTCCCTACGTCGCTCCGGCCGGCCACGGGCTGCGTTACATAGACGTAGACGTAGCGATTCGCCATGAACTCCGGGTCGAGGGCTATACCGAGGAGTCCGCACTCGGAGCCGCGAAACGTTGGGACGTTGGCCCAGAGAACGCTGGTCGAGTCACTTTCACTCGCAGCTACTGTCCGGATCTCGCCCAATTGGCGTTCATTGAAAAAGAGGCGTCCGTCCGGAGCGAAGGCGAACCCCACGGGCTCTCGCGCGCGAACGACAAACTCCGCCTCGCCAAAGAGCCCTGTCGGAGCATTGGACGCTGCAAGATCGATGTTCGCTAATCGGACGTTCGACCCCATGTCAGTGTTATACGTGTATCGGGTTCCCTCGGAAATCTGCTTGAGTGTTACTGCAAGGCCTGGTGTTGTCACCTGCAGACAGGTTTCGCCGTCTTGCGCAACGCCCAGGCATGAGTCTGGCCAGTCTCTCGTTTCAGCAGAAACGAGCTCAATGTCGCCTGGCGAGGCTTGCAGACGCTGCACCAGCGCTTCGCATGCCGCCCGGACCGGTACGCGCGCCTCGTCGGGCAGGCACGTGCTGGTGTCTGCCGGCGTCCCGGACGCTGGGCTCTGAGTTGCCCTGGGCATATCTGAGTCGTTGCCACCAGCACAGGCCGCGAGCAGCAACCCAGCGATTGCGACAAGACCGATAGCGAGCCTCACGTCTTACTCACTTCGATCCACCGTTAGGACATCGAACGCGGCAGCCTGCACTATGAGTGCATGGCCGCAGTATTCCAGCAGCGCCTGAGTAGAAGATACCACCACTCAGAACCAGCGGCGCAGCCGGAAGAACGCGATCAGGCCCGCGGCGACAGCCGCCATGGCTGCCAGCACTCCGTAGTAGCCATACTCCCATTCCAACTCCGGCATATTGTCGAAGTTCATACCGTAGATGCTAGCGATGAACGTGAGCGGCAAGATCACGGAAGCGACGACGGAGAGCGTCTTCATCACTTCGCTCATGCGGTTGTTGACAGAGCTCAGATAGGTGTTGAGCACACCGTCCGCCAGATCACGGGCTGACTCCATTAGCTCCGCGACGCGCACGACGTGGTCATAGATATCGCGGAAGTAGATGTTCATCTCCGGTCGAATGACGCTTGGGAACTCACCGCGCGAAATGCGATTCACCATGTCGCGCTGCGGCAAGATTGTGCGCCTTAAGCGCGCGACGTTGTGCTTCAACAGCAGTACCTCGTGAAGCAGAGACTGGTCTGGACGCGCCAGCACGCGCTCCTCAACGCCCGTCAGCATGTCGTCGAGCTGATCGACGGCGGGCTGGTACGCGTCGACCAGCGCGTCAAGCAGAGCGTGCGCTAGGAAGTCCGCCCCACGAGTCGCTTCCAAACTACTCTTGCCGATGCGGGTACGCAGGTCGTCCACGAACGCCAGACGCTCGCTGTGAACGCTTACGACGTAGTTCGCACCCAGGAAGAGATCGAGCTCTGTTGCCTTGAGCTCTCGCTCAGATGACTCATAGTCGATCGCCTGCGCGATAACGAAGATGTAATCTCCATAGTCGTCGACCTTCGCTGGATCAACGTGGAGGTTAAAGCAGTCGTCGACGGCGAGCGGATGGAAGCCGAAGGTCTCGGCCAGTAGCCCGCCCGCCTCTTCGCGTGTCGCCGACTCGAGGTCGACCCAAAGCAGTCCCTGCTTGGTCGCCAGCGCTTGCCCGATCGCTTCGTCGCTGAGCGACGATTGCACAGTGCCATCGGGGGAGCGCAGATAGGTGCTGATCATGCCGAACCTGCTACCAAGTATGGGGCGTAGCTCTGCTTGGCGGAACCGCGCCACTTGACATATGCTTCGCTTCGTCGCAAGATACCATCGCCCATCGCTGGGGGGCTACGTTCTCACGCTACACAAAGGAGGAACGCCTGTATGGCAGAGCAAGGTAAGGCTGCTGTTTTCGTCGGCCCTGGCAAGGGGTACGAGATACGAGAGTTCGACATTCCAGACCCAGAGCCGGATGCCATTGTCATCAAGGTCTCAATGGGTGGGATCTGTGGGTCCGACCTGCACATCTGGCGGGGCGATTCGCCGGTGTTCGCTGCGATGGCCGGCGGCGTCGTCGGCCACGAGATGACCGGCAGGGTGCACAAGCTGGGCTCGAATATCACGAGTGACTCGCTGGGACAGCCGCTGAAAGATGGCGATCGCGTCTGTTACGCGTACTTCTATCCGTGCCATCGCTGCTACCAGTGCAACAAAGGCGAGTTTTCCGCCTGCCCGCAAAAGCTGATGCGCATGGCCGGCGGCCCTAGCCCGTTCAACGGCGCGTACGCAGAATACTACTACCTGCGCGCCGGCCACTGGGTCTTCAAGGTGCCGGATGAGCTGAGCGATGAGATGGTTGTCGCGGTCAACTGTGCGCTCTCACAAGTCACCTTCGGGCTGCGTAAGGCGAACTTCCAATTCGGCGAAACGCTCGTCGTGCAGGGCGCCGGCGGGCTTGGGATGAACGCGTGCGGTGTCGCGAAGGAGATGGGCGCCGACAAAATCATCGCTATCGACGGCCTGGCAGACCGCCTCGAGTTGGCAAAGCAGTTCGGCGCGGACGAGACGATCGACATGGCCGACTTCCCGACGCCGGAAGCGCGTGTCCAGCGTGTCATGGAGCTGACCAGCGGCCGCGGTGGAGATGTCGTCGGCGAGTTCGTCGGCTTCCCGGCGGTCGTCAACGAAGGGCTGCAGATGGTGCGATCAGGCGGCACGTATCTTGAAATCGGCAACATCAGCTTCGGGTCGAGCGTCGCAATCGATCCTTCAGCGCTCGTCTGGGGTTCGAAGTCGATCGTCGGCGTCGTCATGTACGACCCGTGGGTGATCCCCGAGGCGCTCG
>JBKKBW010000610.1:0-5337 GCA_046713635.1 Dehalococcoidia bacterium | reverse complement strand
CTGCACCCGGACGGCTCGCCCTTCGAAGGCGACCCGCGCTTCGTCCTCAAGCGCAATCTGAAGCGCGCGGCCGATCTCGGCTTTACGTTCTATGTAGGGCCGGAGTTGGAGTTCTTCTACTTCAAGGATTCCGAATCGACCGAGGTCCTCGATCACGGCGGCTACTTCGATCTGACCCCACTCGATGCGGCATCGGACCTGCGCAGACAGACGGTGCTCACTCTGGAGGACATGGGCATCGGGGTGGAGTACAGCCATCACGAGGTCGCCCCCAGCCAGCACGAGATCGACCTGCGATATACAGACGCGCTCACCATGGCCGACAACGCGATGACGTACCGCCTAGTCGTGAAAGAGATCGCGATGGCTAACGGCGTCTACGCAAGCTTCATGCCGAAGCCAATCGCCAGCGAGAACGGCTCCGGCATGCACACGCATCAGTCTCTCTTCAAAGGAGAGCGCAACGCATTCTTCGACGCGAGCGATGAGTACAACCTGTCGCCGCTAGGGAAGGCGTACATAGCTGGGCTGCTGCGCCACGCGCCCGAGATCACGCTGGTGACTAATCAGTGGGTGAACTCCTACAAGCGCCTGGTGCCTGGATACGAGGCCCCAGTCTACATTACCTGGGCGCGGCGCAATCGCTCCGATTTGATCCGCGTGCCCGAGTACAAACCGGGCAAGGAAGTTTCAACCCGCATCGAGTATCGCGCGCCCGACCCATCGTGCAACCCGTACCTCGCATTCTCTGTCATGCTGGCAGCGGGCCTGGCCGGGATCGAGCACGAATACCCGCTGGCGGACCCAATCGAAGCCAACGTATTCGAGATGTCCGAAGCCGAACGAAAGCAGCGTGGCATCGAAGTGCTGCCGGGCGACCTGCACGAAGCGATCCTCGCTGCAGAATCGAGCGAGCTGCTGCGCGAGAGCCTGGGCGATCACGTCTTCGAGTCGTTGATCAAGAATAAGAAGATCGAGTGGGCAGAGTACCGCGCGCACGTGAGCGACTTCGAGCGCCAGCGTTACCTGGCTGTGCTCTAAAACTGGTTACCACCTCCGCAAACAAGAGGCGCCCCCTCGGGCGCCTCTTGGCATGTCTCTCGCTAGCTGGCCGCCTACTGCGGACAATTGTGCGCCTTCCACCCCTCTACGTCCGGGAAGCAGTCCGCGAACCGGCCATTGGTGTTCGGGTGCCAGTTCCACAAATGGTTCATCCAACCGACTCGCTCAACGAAGTTCCATGTTCCTCCGTGTCCCAAACTGTTGTGGTAGGCCTCACACGCCTCCGCATCCTGCATGCGAGTGGAAGACTCGTACGGGGTTCCCCTGGCGACAGTACACAGACCCTCGTGCAAGTGCCATGTGTCGACGGGTTCGCCACCGCTATCGTTTGACCAACTGCATGGCTGTGGGCTGCAGAACAGGTCCAGATCGACGCCTTCGACAGGCGGCGGTTCCGGCCCCCAGCCAAAGTAGTTGCCATTGGAGAGGTACAACTGCGCTACCAGCTTCCCGTCCACATACAGCAAGCCTTCCGGGTTCTCTAGATCAAACTCTCCGTCATACCACCGTGGATAGTTGAAGTAATGCAGGCCCTGGCCGGGAATGTCCAGCAAGCCGCGCGAGTAGCCCAGATCTGCGAGGAGCTGTGCGTCCTCCGTGAGCAAACCGGGTTCGTCGCGCAGCACCCAGCGCGTCGCTGATGCGATTTCAGTATCGACGCGCGGACAGACGTCAAAGTAGCGTCCGACCACCGCCATCACGTCATCGACGCGCTGCACGCCGCCTTGCCCCGTCGCTTCGTTGTAAGGATCGTGCAGGTCGAGCAGGTACAGGTAATCATCGCTCGGCCAATCATTTCCATACGCCTGCCTGACCGCGATGATATCGGCCACTCCAACGCGGTTGTTGGAACTGCCGTCAACGTTCGGACAGCTCAGCAGGGGTGCAACAGCCGTACCCGGACTAGCCGACCTCGACGCAGTAGCTGACAGCATGAACACGCAGCCCATCCCGATCGCCCCCAGGCATAGCAATGCAAACCTTGCCATTCGGGATCTGCCTCCCTCCGCTTCATTGTAGCCAAGCTGGGGCGAAGCCTGGCTTGCGGGGCACGCGGAAGGGCTAAGGACAGGTGTTTCTAAAGGGGGAGCAGGCCTACTGCGGGCAGTTGTACGGCTTCCAGCCCTGCGAGTCAGGGAAGCAATCAGCGAAGCGCCCGTTCATGCTGCCGCCAACGTCGGATACGCGGTTGGCGTTCGGGAACCAGTTCCAGAGGTGACCCATCCAGCCCATCCGCTCGAAGTAGGCGTTGAAGCCAACTCCTCCGCTCGTGGTGGCCTGAACGTTGTCGCAGTAGGCTTGTCCCTGGCCCGTAGGCACCTGGTAGAACTGAGCGTATTGGGTACCGATGTGAATGATGCAGAGCCGGTAGTGCAGATGCCAACCCTCATCTGTTGCCCAACTGCAGTCGACACCCGCGCCGCAGTACGCCAAGGGGTCGATGTCGACGTCATCCACTGGCGGCCCTTCGGCCGGCCCCAGCACGCAGTTCGAGTCCGCCCCGTCCGTGAAGCCGTCGCTGCCATTGTCGATGCTGTCGCCGCAGGGCCCGGCGTTGGGGCCGGGGTCCTCCGTTAGCCAACCTACGTTGGCTCCATTCACTACGTAGAGATGCGCGGCGAGCCGGCCGTTGTTATAGACCAAACCTTCCGGCGCCGCGGGATTGAAGTTCCCGTCCCAGAGGCTGCCCCTGGAATAGTGCACGCCCTGGCCCGGCACGTCCACCGTCGAGATGCCTATGTATCCCAGCGCCGCGAGCGCATTAGCGTCTTCGATCTGCGGCACGGGCTGGTTACCTGGCGTCCCCGGATCCGTGTCCAGCGCCCAGCGTGTCGCTGCTGCCACCTGCGTGTCAGCTTGCGGACACACCTCGAAGTAGCGCTGAACGACAGCCAGGATGTCGTCGACGCGCTGCTGTCCGCCCGTCAGCGTCTGCGGGTTGTACGGGCCCGCAAGGTCGTACATGTAGACGTAGTCAGACGTTCCCGGGGGCTCTGAGCCGGAGATTGGAAAGTCCTTGAAGTACGCCTGGACGACTCCTAGAATATCGCCGACCAGTACCATGATGTCTGCGCTCGCGTCAACGTTCGGGCAGGTGAGCAGCGTCGACACAGTCTGGCCTGGCGAGGCGGACTCTGTCCGAGTAGAAGGCAGCGCCACGATACCAAGCGCGACGACTGCCAGCAGGATCGGTAAGAAAAGCTTCATAGTGCCCTAGTATAGGCCCGGCCAGACGACATTACAAGCAGAGGTCGCGAACCGCACGGCTCGCCCCCTCTCCAACCTGCTCGTACGCCGTTATTGTGGACAGTTGTGCGCCTTCCAGCCCCCGCCGTCCGGGTAGCAGTCGGCGAACCGTCCGTTCATGGTCCCGCCCACATCACCGACGCGGTTGGAGTTGCCCAGGTGATTCCAGAGGTGACCCATCCAACCCACGCGGAGGTTGAACGTCCAGCACAGCGGCACGTCTGCGCCGCAGGCATTCGCCGCTGTTGTCGTCTGGAACTCCTGGCAGTCATTGGCGTCCGAGCCGGGACCTAAGGGGATGGCGGCGGCGAACGGCGTGCCGATGTGTACCGTGCAGAGCCGATAGTGCAGATGCCAACCTTCGGCTCCGCTCCAACTACAGGGCGAGTCCTGACAGAGCGGATCGATGTTCACGTCATCCAGCGGCCCGCCACCGGGGTCGCCGGACCCACAGTCGGCGTCAACAATGTCAGCCGAGCCGTCGTCGCCATTATCGATGCCGTCCCAGCACGGCCCGCCCTGGCTCTGCGGGGACTCGTAATCCTCCACCCAACCAACATCGCTGCCATTGACCACGTAGAGTTGCGCTGCGAAGCGGCCGTCGTCATAGACCAGGCCCTCCGGCGCGTTCGGCTCGAAGTTCCCGTCGTAGTTCGGGAACTTGATGTAATGCTTACCCTGGCCGGGCACGTCCGTACTGGCCAGGTAGTAACCAACATCCGCGAGCGCGGCTGCGTCCTCGGTCACCGGGATGTTCTCCATCGCCCACAACGTGGCGCTTGCCACTTCCGTGTCAACCGCCGGGCAGATATCGAAGTAGCGCTGCACAACAGCGAGCACATCATCGACCCGCTGTACACCACCCTGCCCCGTGTCGTCGTTGTACGGATTCACCAGGTCGAACAGGTAGTGGTAGTTCGTGCTGGGCCAGTTTTGGCCATACGCCTGCCTGACCGCGATGATGTCCGCCACGCCGACGCGATTGTTCGCGCTGCCATCGACGTTAGGGCAGCTCAGCAGCGGCGCGACAGTCCCGCCCGGGCTTGCCGACTCGCTAACGCGCGGGAGCGCGGACGCGCCCAGTAGTCCAAGACCTAGTAGCGCAAGAGCCAGGACTCGCATATTACGCCCTCCCCAAAGAAGCGGGGGCGCGTTCTCGCACCCCCGCCCCTATTCTATCCGAGTACTATCCCGGGCAGTTAGCGTTCTTCCAACCTTCCGCGTCCGGGAAGCAGTCCGCGAAGCGCCCGTTCATTGTTGCATTCACGTCTGCAATTCGGTTCGCGTTCGGGTACCAGTTGTAGAGATGGCCCATCCAGCCTGCGTTCAGCTTCCAGTCCCAACACGGCTGCGTTGTTACCGGAATCGTGCATTGCGGAGCATCGGGGCTTGTGATGCTGTTGGAATAACTTTGGCAGGCTGCTGCCGATTGTCCGACGGTAGGAGCGAAGGACCCTGGAATAGCGATCGCCGCGCCTGTGCCCATGCCTGTGGTGCAGAGATAGTAGTGCAGGTGCCACTTTTCCGCGCCCAACCAGCTACACGCTGGGCCACAATCCGGTCCAGTCCCTGGAGGTTCCAGGTCGATTCCGTCAATCTTCCCGGGACAACCACCTGACGTCGGTGGGGTGAAGCAAGCGTTGGGAGTATGTGATCCCAGTCCCACAGTATCTGCGTCCGTTACATAGAGCTGAGCGGCGAGTCGCCCGTTGTTGTATACAAGACCTTCGGGCGCGATCGGATCGAAGGTACCGTCCCAGTTCTCGTTGTTAACGTAATGGACTCCCTGGCCCTGGACATCAGTTGTGCTGCGGTAGTATCCGATAGCTTCAATCGCAGCTTCGCTTTCGATTTGCGGCACAGGCTGCATGCCGTTGCCGGGGTTACCGTCCATGTCCAGCGCCCAGCGCGTCGCCCTGGCGACCTCCGTATCGACGGCAGGACAGACGGTGAAATACGCGTTGACGACCGAGAGAATGTCATCGACTCGCTGCAGCCCTGTGCCGGCTGGCGCCTGAGGATTGTACG
>JBKKBW010000609.1:0-2524 GCA_046713635.1 Dehalococcoidia bacterium | reverse complement strand
TCCCGCTCTGGCTGGCGCCGGTGCAGTGTGCCGTGATTCCGATCTCGGACAGGCATGTGGAGTACGCCGAGCAGATCGCCGATGACATGCGAGCGGTAGGCTTGCGCATCGAAGTCGACTCACGGGGCGAGCGTATGCAGGCGAAGATCCGCGATGCGCAGATGCAGAAGGTCCCTTATATGCTGATCGTAGGCGATCGCGAGAAGGAGGCCAACGCTGCGTCGGTGCGGCAGCGCGACGGCACGGACCTGGGTTCTGTGCCTATCTTCCAGCTTATCGACAGGCTGAAGGACGAGATCTCAACGAAGGGACAACCCGAGCACTAAGGCGCGAGCTGTTCGGTTGCTGACGTAAGGCGTAGGAACAGAAAACCCGCAATCGATGACGCGATAAACGCCGCGAAGATAGCGGCCTTGGCGAGATCGATGTGCTCCGCGTCTGTCAGCGCCAGGCCGGTCACGAAAATCGACACGGTGAACCCGATGCCGGCCAGCAGACCAACGCCGATGACTTCGCGCAAGCCAACGCCCGCCGGCAGCGCGCCGAGTCCGAGGCGCGTCGCTAGCAGCGTCGCGAGTACGATACCGACCGGCTTCCCAACCGACAGGCCAAGGACGATGCCCAAACCGATCGAGGTCGTGAAGACATCGGCGAACGTACCGCCACCAAATTCGATGCCCGCGTTCGCCAGCGCGAAGATCGGGATCACAACGAAGCTACTCAACGGATGGAGCGTGCGCTCGAACCGTTCGAGCGGCGGTTCGGTCTGGCCGGCCTTCGGCGTGTACGGCACAAGCGCGGCCAATATCACGCCGGCGATCGTGGCGTGTATACCCGTCTCGAACACGACCGCCCAGAGTACTAGACCCGCGACAAGCAACAGCGCCAGATTGTTCAGGACCAGGTTTCGCAATGCCACCACGACCACGACGATCCCGAGCGTCAGCCCAACCGCCGCCCATGAGATGTCCTCGGTGAAAAAGACTGCGATTACAGCGATCGCCGCCAGGTCGTCGAAGATCGCTATCGCCAATAGGAAGATACGTGCTTGTGGCGGAACGTATCGCGAGAGCAACGCAAGAGCGCCAACGGCGAACGCGATGTCGGTCGCGATGACGATCCCCCAGCCTTGGCGCTCCAGGCCCGAAGGGTTGAGTGTTACGTAGATCAGCGCTGGGACCACCATGCCTCCCAGGGCGGCCGCGGCTGGCAACGTCGCGCGGGCGCGGCCGGCCAGCTCGCCGACCAATAGCTGCCGCTTGATCTCCAACCCGACGACGAAGAAGAAGATCGCCATGAGGCCATTGTTCACCCAGTGTTGCAACGTCTCGTCGATCGCGATTACACCAAGGTCGATTGACACGGTTGTGTGCCAGAAACGCCCATACGAGTCGTTTCCAAACGGCAAGTTCGCCCAGACCAGCGCGAGAATAGCTGCCGCGATCAGCACAAGCCCGCTGATCGACTCCTCCCGAATGAATGCCTGCGCCGGGAGCAGCATGCCCCTCTTGCGGGGAGGAACGCTCATATGCAGGCTCGAATTCGGAACACAACAGTCCAATTATGCCCCAGGCGCAGCCGTGCGCCCACGAACTCGTAGTCGCTTGCCGCAGATTCGAATGGCGTGGTACCGTCCCCTCGCGTCCTTATGTTCAAGAAAGTCCTGATCGCAAACCGCGGCGAAATCGCCCTGCGGGTGATGCGTACCTGCCGAGAGCTGGGCATCGCCACGGTCGCCGTCTACTCTGACGTCGACAGAAACGCGCTACACGTGCGTTACGCCGACGAAGCGTATCTCTTGGGTGCTGGCCCACCCCTGGAAAGCTATCTCAGCATCAAGAAGATCCTGGCCGTGATGAAGCAGTCGGGTGCGGAAGCCGTCCACCCCGGCTATGGTTTTCTCTCGGAAAACGCCGACTTCGCGGAGGCGGTCCGCGACGCCAAGAAAGCATTCATCGGACCATCGCCGGAAGCAATGCGCATGCTTGGCGACAAGGTCTCCGCGAAGCAGTGCGTAGGCGCTGCGGGAGTGCCGCTGGTGCCAGGTACGGACCTGGAAGTCACGCCCGAGCAGGCAGCCGCGATCGCAAACGACATAGGCTATCCAGTCCTGATCAAGGCAGCAGCAGGAGGCGGTGGCAAGGGCATCCGGCACGTCAACGAGGCGAGCGAGATCGATAACGCGGTTCGCATGGCGGCAAGCGAGGCCCAGGCCGCTTTCGGACGCGGCGCGGTATTCGTAGAGAAGTATCTTTCGCCCGTGCGCCACGTCGAGGTGCAAGTCATCGCCGACAGCCACGGTAACGCCGTCGCGCTGGGTGAACGCGAGTGCTCGATCCAGAGGCGACACCAGAAGCTGGTAGAAGAAACGCCTTGCGTTGTGATCGACCAGTCGATTCGCGAACGCATGTGGAAGGCTGCGGTCGCGGCCGCCACGGCCTCTGGCTACACGAACGCGGGAACGGTGGAGTTCCTACTCGACACCGACAAAAACTTCTACTTCCTAGAAGTGAACACGCGGCTC
>JBKKBW010000608.1:0-7595 GCA_046713635.1 Dehalococcoidia bacterium | reverse complement strand
CGGCTGTCTGCGCCTTGGTGCCTCCGCCGACTACGCGATGGCAGCCTCTTAGCTGGTGCCTTTGCTACGCTCGCAGTGGTCCGCGCAGCGCGATCGTGTTGCCTTCGCCGCGTTCGAAGAACCGCTCACGGATCGGCTTTTTCTTGTCGGCGCGAACTGCGGCAGCGACGCGGCGCTCCGTTAGGAACAGGTCGGACTCCAACCTTTCGAACAGCTCCGCATACGTCGCTGGACGTCCCAAACGCCGCAGCTCTTCGGCGATGATCGGCCAGCGCTCATCGTGCGGACGTGGAGGATTGCGCTCCCGACTTGAATTTGCGCTGCGAGCCTTGGTTCCTCGCTTGTTGGTGCGCTTGTGAGTTGCAGGCTCACCCGCACTGTCAAGACGCTCCTCTCGCCGAGACCCCCGCTTCGACGCGGTCTTAGCCTTGCCCTGATCGAGCCCGAGCAGCCTCCTTAGGACGCTATTCGGGCTATCGACGAAGGGTTCGGCCCTAGTCTTGAGTTCGTCCCACACGTTCTGATCAATCCTAATCGTGGGCATCGCCTCCTCCCCTTCCTTCGAGGATGTTACAATATCACATTAGAACATTGTAGCCGGACTGTCAAGCCATTGGCCCTGTGAGAGTGCTGGAGCCGGTAGGTGGGCGACTTCGAGTGAGATCACACCCGGTCCAGCGGCGCGTACGACAGCAGCAGCTTCTTCACACCGGCATCGCCCTTGAACGCCACGGTGACTTCCTGGTCGTCCGGCGTGACGGTGCACGACACGACGATGCCCTCGCCGAAGCGTCCATGTCGCACGTGATCGCCCGCGCCGAAGGCCGCGCCCGCGGGTAATGTTCGCCGGGTGCCCCTCTGCCCTGTCCGGCCGCGCAGCCCTGCCAGGTGTGGTAGACGGGCTTGGAGCTCCGACGCTTCGTCGCCTAGCTTGCGGCGCGCGTCGATCAGGTGCTCGGGCAGGTCGCGCAAGAAGCGCGACGCCGGGTGATGCAGGCTCGATCCCATGAAAAAGCGCCGGAACGCGCGCACCAAGTACAACTTCTCCTTCGCGCGGGTGATGCCAACGTATGCCAGGCGCCGTTCCTCCTCGAGTTGGTTGGGATCGTCGAACGAGCGGATGTGTGGCAGCACGCCCTCCTCCATGCCAACCATGAAAACGGTGGGGAACTCCAGCCCCTTGGCGGCGTGGAGCGTGATCAGCGTCACGGCGTCGGTCTGCACTTCGTACTCGTCTACGTCCGAGACGAGCGCAACGTCCTCCAGGAGCTGCGGCAGCGCGGCGTCCGGCTCCATGCCATCGTACTGGGCCGCCAACGTGACGAGTTGCTGTATGTTCTCCCAGCGCAACTCGCCGCCCGTAACGCCGTCCTCGCGCTCCTCCCGGAACTCATCGAGCAGGTAGCGATGATACTCGATCTTGTCCAGCACCGCCTGCATCAACCCTGCTGGCGTGCGCTGCCTCGACAGGTCGATTAGGCCATTCAGCAGCTCAAGAAAGCCCAGCAGCACCGTGACAGCGCGTGTCGCCAGCCGATGCGGCTTCGGCTGGCGGTCTTCAGCCAGCAGCTGGAGCGCTGCATACTGCGGCACACCCATCTCCTGCGACCAGCGCGCCAGCTCGTCGAGCGTCTTGTCGCCGATACCGCGAGACGGCACGTTCACGACCCGCTGGAACGAGGCGATGTCGTACGGGTTATAGATCAGCCGCACGTACGCGATAATGTCGCGCACTTCCTTGCGCTCGTAGAAGCGCGTTCCACCGACGATGCGGTAGCGGATCTGTTCTCGCACGAATGCTTCTTCCAGCGGCCGCGACTGCGCGTTTGTGCGGTACATTACCGCGATGTCACCGAGGCGGCAGCGCTCCGACTTCACAAGCTCTTCAACTTCAGCGGCGACAAAGTCGGCCTCCTCGTTGTCGTCGTACGCCTCGAAGACGACGATGTGCTCGCCTTCTCCTTGCTCAGTCCAGAGCTTCTTCTCCTTGCGTTGCTGATTCGCGGAAATAACTGCATGCGCCGAATCGAGAATGTTCTGCGTCGAACGGTAGTTTTGTTCGAGGTAGATGACACTCGCGTTTGGGTAGTCGCGTTCGAAGTTCAAGATATTGCGTATGTCTGCGGACCGCCACGAGTAAATCGATTGGTCAGGATCGCCGACGACGCAGATGTTGCCGTAGCCCCCCGCGAGCAACCGCGCGAGCTCGTACTGTGCGATGTTGGTGTCCTGGAACTCATCGATCAGCACGTGCACGAAGCGCTGCTGGTACTTCTCCAGAACGGCGTCATGCTGACGAAAGAGCAGCACCGTTCGCATGATCATGTCATCGAAATCGAGCGCGTTCGCATGCTCCAGCAGCTCCTGGTACCGGGCATAGGTTCGCGCCACAATCTCCCCGAAGTAGTCACGGACCGACGCGGAATAGGCGGCCGGCGTCGCCAGTTCACTCTTCCCGCGTGAGATCGACGAGAGGATCGCGCGCGGCGCGAACTTTCGCGGGTCGATGGCGAGCTCTTCGAGCACGCGCTTGACGAGCGCGATCTGATCGTCATCGTCGAAGATCGTGAACGTCCGGTCGATGCCGATTGCCCCGCCATCGACGCGGAGGATGCGGGAGCAGATCGAATGGAATGTGCCTAGCCACGCGGAGGCGGCGTCGTCACCGGCGAGACGGGCAACGCGCTCGCGCATTTCGCGCGCCGCCTTGTTGGTGAAGGTAACGGCGACAATCCGATACGGATGGATGCCTTGCTCCGAGATGAGATAGGCAATCCGGTGCGCGATGACGCGCGTCTTTCCGCTGCCCGGGCCGGCAAGGATGAGAAGTGGACCCTCGGTCTGCTGGACGGCCTCTAGTTGTGCGGGGTTGAGATCGCGAAGGAGGTCCATGGGTGACCGAAGGGTAGCACCCGTGTTCTGCGGCGAGCAACGAATGTCGCGCGACTAGCGATCTGAGCGGAGTTTTGCGCGCGCGTAGTTCGCCATAACGCCGAACGTCGCGAACATGACCAAGACAATGGCAACGCCGATGGCATGGTCGTTGGGCGTCGTGCTCTCACCACGCTCGTCTTGCGCGATAGGCGCTGCGAGCTCGGTCATTCCGCCGACACCGGCCGTAGTTAGGCTCATAGTTGCGCTAGTTATGCACGTCTGCGCCGGATTCTGTATGGAAGGTTGGAGCAGGATACAGGGATTGTGAGTGGCACCGTAGACAGCATTGTACGGCGGCCAGCCGTTCAGTGATGGATTCGTGAACTTTATTGGAACCGTATTGTGCAGCGTGATCGTCGGGTTAGGCGCCGCCGGCATCGTCACGATCGCGTACACGTCAAAGAAGCTCGTCGCCGGGAAGTCGCTGCCACTGATCGAACGGAGCTCGCCGTTCGACACGAGCGACGGGCTCTCCGTCACCGTCACCTGTCCCGTGACGCTGGTTCCCGCTAGGCTAAGCGCCGTAATCTCCGCATTGCTGGCCTGGACACTGCCCTTCATGTGCGGTGTTGCTCGCTGGATCGTTGCAGTGCCGCTGAGCGCGATCGTTTCCTGGCCGGTCCGGCCCGTGATGCTCACCTTGCCCGACACGTTCACCGTGTCGACGCCCGCTGGCGGAAGCGCGAGCGCGACGCGCTCGGACGCGAATGCGAGCAGCAGCGCGACAGCAATGACAGCGAAGGCTAGTAATCGAGCAGCGATGTGGACGCCATTGGACATGGATGAGCCTCGGCGGGGAGTGCTGGGCTTATGTCGCTCAGTATACTCCATGCCCGCGAGTCATTTCGACGCGAAAGTGTGACAGTTAGCTGCGCGGTGGGTACGCCTGGAGGCGGCTGCCAAAGACGGGATCCGGCCCCACATCGGCCATCGTGAGGGCGACTGCATCGGCCGGCGGCTTCTTGTCGATGAGCATGTGTCCGAGCAGCACCTTCGTCGCCTCGTCGGTATGCGTGGCTGAAACTGTTTCGTCCCAGCTAATGTACGCGTCAGCGCCCATATCATCGACGAATGCCTGAGCTGTCCGCTCCGTGAGAAAGCCCTCGCACCCCATGACCACCAGCGTGGCGCCTTTGAAGTTTCCACGGGCGCTTTCGAAGAAGCCCGGAGCGGCGCCAAAGTACGGATCGCCTTCCGATTGATACTTGGCGATTACGAGCCGATTAGCGGCCTGGTCAGGGACGTACTTCTCTTGGTCGTATGGCTCGGACGTGAACAGCACGACGTCATCGAACTTCGTACCATCCTTCGCCGTGGCCTCCAGGCGATCAGCGTGTGCGCGAAACAAGATGAAGTCATACCCTTTGGAAGGTAGCCGGCGGTAGAAGTCGACATCGATCCGGTCGGACGAAAAGTACTCGACGTGATACCCAGCCTGCTCCAGGAGCCTGGTCGCCTCGGTTACGAACTCCTCGTTCGGAATGTTGAAGGCAAGCTGATCAATGATGGCTGCTCGTGGCGGCCCATCCTCGCCGCGGGAACACCCGAGCGCGAACCAGATAGAGGTCGCGGCGATTGCCAACAGTACTAGGGCAGCAATGTGGCTTCCACGCGCTGATTTGGCGCGCTCAACTCGTTCCGAGGCGTTTCGCCGCCGTGATTGGCGCTGAGCCATGACGGCCCCAGGTTAGCTGGGTGGCTCCTCCACTGCCAGACGGCGCGCGACCCAAGCCGCGCCAGTCAGCGTGACCATACCGCCGGCTATAGCCGCCATGCCGAGCCAAATGTTGAGCAAGCCATCGGAACCTTGCCGGACGCCAGCCCCCACGTCGGCCAGTAGCGTCTCACCACCGACGCCACCCGCAACTGTGACTGAACCGAGCATCTGCGTGCCGTGGACCTCACAATAGTACAGGTATGTCCCTGGCGTATTGAAAACATACGAGTAGTTGCCAGTCTGCGTGACCGGAGCGTCCCAGAGCGGCGTGGCCGTCGGCGTGCTACAGCTCGCGCCGCAGTGCGTGGTTGTGTGGTTGCTGTAGATGTCGCCGTTGAACACCCAATTGACCGTGTCACCCGTACTGATGGCCGTGGGACACGTACTACTCTCGTACGTGGAGCTACAGTACCAGGTTTGGCCGATTGTACCGCTGACGGGAACGTTGACCGTTGTAGCGGAAACAAACCCTAGCGGGAGAGCCAGAACCGAGCCACCGGCAATAAGGAGCACGCCAAGCACACGCGCGACAAACGACAGTCCGAGCCTCCGTTTCGTGATCCGATTCGACTCTTAGTTGGTGCCCGCCGCTCACGCGACGGACACCAACCCGCTCCCCCTACCGGCGAGCCGCCGGCCCACCGTTCAACCTATCGTCGGCCGTCGGACTTAGCGCGTCAAGCGCCTGCCCACGAGCAATGCCCCGCCCGCGCCAACAAGCGTGACTGCAGCGATTGCCGCCGCTAGTCCGGCAAACATTCCACTATCGTCCGATTGACGTGTGACCGTAATCGGCGCAACGGCGGGGCTAGAAAGCTCTGTCACGCCCCCGACGCCGCTACCAGTCACTTGCCCGCGGATTTCGCCACCGCCGCACATGCTCGTATGGTAGTTGATGTACCAATCGCCGCCAAGGAGCTGCGCTTCCTGGGCTTCCGTAATCGCTTGGCTACCTACACTGGGTGAAGACAGATCTCCGATAGTAACTTGAATGCCCGCATCGGTCGCCGGGACCGCCGGACCGTGGAAGTGTGCAGCAACTGCGGGTCCCGATAGGTTGCTGAAGCTGATATTCCATGACAGCGTGTTTGTTACATCATCGTATGTCACCATGCCCGTGCCACCACCTCCAGCCGGGGGCGGATTAGGGTTGCATGTCGAGATGGCCGCTGCTTCGGTCATCGGGACGGTAAGCATATACGAGGTCGCATGCGCGGACCCCGGCCACAGGCTGATTGCAGCGAAGACGGCCAATCCTATCCCTAGCAGGGTGCTCATACCGGCTACAAGTCGAGTCTTCACGTCTCTGTTCCTCCTTCGCGTCCATAGGGAACGCTTAGCTGCAACCGAATGCAGGCGATCGAAGCTGCGCGGATCGTGGCCAACTTTCCACCTTTGCGGGAAGGAGACGGCTTGACCCTTCACCCAACGCCAAGCCCTACTTCACCATAGGCGCGTGCACTTGTCAAGGACTTCCACGGTAAATTTTCCTGTGTCTCGATATTTGCTCTGCCTGGCGTGGAAATCCAACGTGAGGGTTGACAGAGCACTCGGCGCGAAAGTAGCATACCGTTCGTTGGGGGCTGGCAACGGGACGCGTCTGAAAGCGCTCCTCAGCATACGCCGGTGTCATGGACGACCGCGCCGTGCCGTAGCCTCGACACACTCAGCGGATAACCCACACGGAAGTCCAGCAAGTTATGGCCCGCTTAAGGAGACGCACCGGTCCAGGCTGATCGGTATGCAATCCAGGAAGGAGCATCGCCAACATGATCGAGGGAGGACGATTCAAGGCTGGGTGGAGGGCCGTGCTTGCAGCAGCCATCGGCTTGGGCGCGGCTTGCATCGTTGCAGCGCACGCCTTTGCCGGAGGCAGCTCGCTGACAATCGGGAACGTCACGCTGCTTCCCGGCGACGACGTGCAGCTACGGCTGGAAGCGAGTGACGTTGGTTCGCCCGGTTTAGGCGCATGGCAGATCGACATCGACTACGACCCGGACGTGGTGACGGCGTTGTCGTGTGTTGCCGGCCCTGGTGCCATCTGTAATGTGGACCTCGGCGCCAGCACCGTCCGCATCGTCGGCGCGGACGCTGACGGCTTGCGCGGCGACATAGTTATCGGGACCGTACGGTTCCGCTGCGATGAGGAAGGCGCAAGTGCGCTAGCACTGACAGCGTTAGAGTTCGCGGACGCAACGACCGGCTCGCCGCAACCGATCAACGTCGATGTCGAGCACGGCAGCATCAACTGCCTCGAGCCCGAGCCCCCGGAGGAAGAGCTCACCGGCGACGCAAACTGCGATGGCATTGTGAACAGCATCGACGCGCTGATCGTGCTCCAATACAAAGCGGGCCTGCGCAACACGGTGCCGTGCCCTGACCTGGCCGATTACAACAACGACGGCCAGATTACATCAGTGGATGCGGCACTCATCCTACAGGACAATGCTGGCCTGATTTAGAACGCAGGTCACTCCAAAGAAGCAGCCCGCCTCGGCCGAGGCGGGCTGCTTCGTAACCACCTTGGTGACGGTTAATGCTGCGAGGTGGATGCCGCCCTGCGAGCCGCGATGAATATGGTTCCGTCCTCGATCTTGACCTCGTACGTCTCGACAGCGTGTTGCGCCGGCGTACGCAGAGGTTGGCCCGTCGCGAGATCGAACTGCGAGTCGTGCCACGGGCAGGTCACAGTTGCACCTTCGATGCGCCCTTCGGCGAGCGGTCCATTCGCGTGCGAGCATCGGTTGGCGATCGCGTAAGTCCGGCCAACGCTCTTGATCAACGCGATCTGCTCTCCCCGATAGTGCACGACCATGCTGCCGCCTTCTGACAGCTCTCCTGGCTTGGCAACAGCCATCCAGCCGTCCGTTCCCTTGCTAGCCGTAGCCGCCTCCAGCGACGGTCGCGCATCGCCCGGCGCACCGATACTCAGCAGTACGTCTGG
>JBKKBW010000607.1:0-2325 GCA_046713635.1 Dehalococcoidia bacterium | reverse complement strand
CGGCGACGCGATCCGTGAAGGCGACGACTTCTTCGGCCACACGGTGAACGTCGCGTCCCGCATCGCCGGGCGCGCCGAGGGCGGCCAGATCCTCATCTCCGAGTCGACGCGCGCGCTGGCCGGGCGGATGGAGGGGCTCGACTTCATCGACCTCGGGCGGCGGCGTCTGCGCGGGCTGCACGGGCGCCTGCGTTTGTTCGAGGTGGTCTGGCGAAAGCCGGACGGCCGCCCGAGCTAGGGCCTGCTTCACCCGGTGGGATAGTTACCGGATTCGGCCGAGAATACATATGCATGATCCGCATTCCTTCTCTCCGCACTGCCGCGCTTCCAGCGGTCGTCCTCGTCCTTCTCGCGGCGCTGCTTGGGACCGCTTGCCGGGGTCTTGCAACTGGGAACGAAAGTGAGGCAGCGGTCGAAGCGGCCCGAGGCGCAGGTCTTCAACCTTACTGGCTCGGAGACTCGTTCGGTAGTCGCGATGTACAAGCGAGGGTGAGTTCGAGCGAGCATAACGATGCGCTCTGGCCTCACTTTGCGTTCTCCTATCGATTAGGGGCAGATGCGTCGGGACTCATGATAATTCAGACGTTCGCAGAATCCGAGCAGCATTGGCGAAAATATCTCGACAGATCACGAACGATTCCAAAGCTGTCGATCCGAGCGGCGCAAGTTGGTGCTTGGTCTGGTGAACTTTGGCTTATGGGCTCGGGGCAAAGGCCAGTGAATACGCTGAAGTATGTTCTTCATATAGATGGCATGGTTGTATTGGCCACGGCCAAGGCCAGCAGTACCGGCGTACCAGAAACGGACCTGAATCCACTGATCGACGCAGAGTTATGGGCCCAGGTGCTCGAAGAACATCTCCAGCCGTACCTTGACTAACTCCCGCGACTAACTCCCGCCGCCCGTTAGCCGCGGTGTCTCATACAGGACATGACACGCTGACGAGATGGTGCTCCCTACACGCAGTCGTGGAAGTACTGTTTCACCGCGTTGAGGGTGTCTTCGCCTGAATCGGCATCGTCACGGATCGTGCCGCCACTGAAGTCAAAGCAGGGTGTAGACGCTAGCTAGGGATGCGCACCAGTTGTGGCTAGATAAGCACATCCAGGCGCACGAGCCCGCGGAATCCAGGGAGATGCCGGTATTCCAGTGCCGTGTGGGCCAATCGTAGCCTTGGGAAGCGCTGCACCAGCGCTGTCAACGCGATTTGCGCTTCGAGCCGCGCCAGCGGCGCCCCCAGGCAAAAGTGAACGCCGCCACCAAACGAGTGATGGTGCGTGTCCTCGCGAGTGATGTCGAAGCGGTGTGGCTCCGGATAGACAGCCGGGTCGTGGTTCGCCGCGGCGAGTTCTGGAACCAGCGACTCGCCACCACTGATCGGGCAGCCGCGTATCTCCGTCTTGTCCAATGGTATGCGCGCGGTTTCGGTCACGGGCGGATCGTAGCGAAGCATCTCTTCCACGGCGTTCTTGATTAGCGACGGATCGTCGCGCAACTTCCGCAGTTCGTCAGGGTTGCGCAACAGCGCCAGTGTGCCGTTGCCAATGAGATCGGTAGTCGTGACATTCCCCGCCGCAAGTAGGAGACCGCACATGGTCACGAGTTCGTCGTCTGTCATATGCACGTCATCTTCTTCCGCCGCGATCATCGCCGAGATGAGGTCTGCGCGCGGCGCGGCGCGGCGGTCTGCGATCTCGCGCCGGAAGTACGCTTCGAGTTCCGAAGACGACGTGGCAACGCGCTCTCGCAGCTCAGCCGAGAGCAACGGGTCGAAGCCCATCACTCCATCGTCCGACCAGCGCTTGAAATCCAAACGGTCCGCAGGGTTGACGCCAAGCATCTCTGCAATGACTATCGTCGGAAGCGGGCCGGCGAACGCTGCGATCAGGTCGAAGCCATTGCTTCCCGCCACGGCGTCAAGTAGATCCGCTGCGATCTCCTCGATTCTGGGTGCCATTTGTTCGATCGCACGCGGCGTGAACGCCTTTGAGATGAGGCCTCGCAGTCGCGTGTGCTCTGGTGGGTCTAAGAGTAGGATGCTCGGCTCGCGTCCGTCCGGCCGGACGAATGCAGCCATGAACGTTTCAGGTGCACCGTTCCTGGCGTCTGCCGACAGCGAACGGTCACGCAGCAGGGTGTCCACATCATCGTGCCTCGTCAGGAGCCAACGCCGCAGGATCTCGTCGTGATGCACCGGCTCGCGCGCGCGCAGCGCGTCGTGAACCGGGTCCGGATCGCGCTGATATGCCGGGTCGAGCGAGGTAACCGCAACACCCGTAGGTACGCCCGTTTCATTCGCTGAAGTCATTTCTCGCCCTCCTGCAT
>JBKKBW010000606.1:0-3803 GCA_046713635.1 Dehalococcoidia bacterium | reverse complement strand
CTCTGGCTCGGCGTGCTGATGGCGCGCGATCGGGAGGGCGTCGCCTTTAGCGGGACCTATTCGCTCGATGCGTTCAGTATCTTCTTCGACTTCATCTTTATCGGCGTTGCGGGCCTGGTGATTCTCGCGTCGGCAGACTTCGTCAAGAAGCTGCGCTATCAAGGGGAGTTCTGGGCCCTCTTGCTGGTGGCCACGTCCGGGATGATGCTTCTTGCGGGCGCGCGCGATCTGATGATGATCTTCGTGGCGCTAGAGCTGACCAGCATCTCGCAGTACATCTTGGCCTCCTTCATGAAGGATGACCGCGGAAGCGAGGCCGGACTGAAGTACATCCTCCTCGGCGCGATCGCTTCCGCAGTGATCCTGTATGGCATGGCGTTTCTGTTCGGCATCGCGGGTACAACCATGCTGGTTGCGCCCGACGGCGTGCCAAGTATTGCCGGCCTGGTCGCGGAAGGCGATCCAGGCACGCGCGCCGCGCTCGTTGTGGCTATGGTGCTGTTGGCCGTGGGCCTCAGCTTCAAAGTTGCGTTGGTGCCATTCCAAATGTGGGTGCCGGACGTTTATGAGGGTTCGGCCACGCCGGTCGCTGCATTCCTGTCAGTCGGCAGCAAAGCAGCCGGGTTCGCAGTGGTCCTGCGGGTGTTCTACGAAGGTTTCGGACCGGACAGTTTCGTTGCCAACGACTGGGGCAATCTGTTCGCTGGCATAGCAGCCGTCTCGATGTGTACCGGTAACGTCCTGGCCCTGCTCCAGACAGACATCAAACGGCTGCTTGGTTATAGCTCGATTGCGCAGGCAGGGAACTTTGCGATCGGTGTCGCTGCTGTCGCAGCCGCGGACGGGGATGTGGCGCTGGGCGCGAGCGGCGTGGCGCTGTACGCCGCGACGTACGTCTTCACAAACCTGGGTGCCTTCTTCGCTGTTCTCGCTATCGCCCGGCATACAGGTTCCAGCGAGATCAAGGACCTTGCCGGTCTGGGCCGGCGAGCGCCATTGCTTGCCGCAGTGCTCGCCTTCTGCCTGATATCGCTGACGGGTATACCGCCAACCGCAGGATTTATCGCGAAGCTCTATATCTTCAACGCCGCGGTGCAAAGCGATCTGGTCTGGCTCGTGATCGTTGGGGTCCTTAACACAGCGATATCGGCGTTCTACTACCTGCGCATCGTCGGACACATGTACTTCTCGTCAGCGCCGTCCGAAGGCGACATTCGCCCTGACCCGCTGCTCACGACGGCGATCGCCGCGTCCGGGATCGGCGTCCTCGTGCTTGGCATCGTGCCGGCGCCGCTGATCGACGCTGCGCAGCGGGCCGTCACAGCCCTGTCCCTACGCTAGCAAGCCGGCGCTGAACTGAAGGATCGCAAGCGCGTCCAGGCTTCCGGCGTGTTGACCGTCGACCGCAGTCGCGTTAGGGCAGGGGAGTTGCCCGATCAGTTGCGCAACCAGTTGCAGCACAAGGACTGCGTCCAGACTGGAGATGGCAGCGTCACAGTCGGCGTCGCCGCGACCGCTTAGCAGCCAAACGCGCGCCGCAGGGCCACCTACGATGTCGGCCCTCGTTCCGTCGCCGAGTTGTCCCGAGGTGTTCCTGCCGAGGCAGGAAACTTCTCCGTCGCCCTCGATCGCGCAGGCGTGGCCGGCGGCAGCGGCGGCCGCATCGATGTCGCTCTCCCAGCCATCGATTCGTGTTGGCGTGTGCCAGATGTTCGCAGCACCGAACTGCAATCCCCAGCAGTACACTGCTCGACTCGTTAGTAGGGCGCAGGTGCTTGCGGCAGACGAGGTCACAGCGGTCGCCGTGCCGGGCAGACCGCTGATGTGCGCAGGCGTACTGCTGCATGCTGAACCGCATTGGTTTGACGTGGCGCTTCCAAGCTGGCCGTGAGCATTCGAACCCCAGCAGAGGACCGCACCTGCGTTGGTCACCGCACACGTGTGATAGTCACCTGAGCTAACCTGCAGGACGTCGCTGAGCGGTTCCGCGCAGGTTGCGTCGCCACACACAGCTACAGGGCTCAGCGAGGTGTCCACTGTGCCGTCGCCAAGCTCTCCGAGGAGATTGTTGCCCCAGCACCTTACCGTCGTGTCATCCATGAGCGCGCACGTCTGAACGTCTCCCGGAGCAACGGCGGCAACACCTTGCGCTAGCCCGGACACGGTGACAGGCGCGAGCCGGTCCACCAGCGAGCCATCACCGAGCTGGCCGTAGAGGTTCAGCCCCCAACACTTCAACGCTCCGCCCGTTGTGACCGCGCAGCCGTGACCAAAGCCCGCAGCAATGGATGTGACATCCCCTAGCCCCGTGACTTCAACCGGGGTCGTGCTACAGGCAAAATCTTCGCACCGATCCGATGTCGCTGCGCCGAGCTGGCTGCTGGCGTTCGATCCCCAACACGCTGCGTTGCCATTCGTCTGCAGCGCGCACGTAAAGTTGTGCCCTGCTGTAAGTTGTGAGGCCGGTGAGTCCAGGCCTTTCACTTCGACAGCGATGCCGCGTGACTCCGTCGATCCATCACCTAGTTGCCCATCGCTGTTCCGTCCCCAGCAGCGGACGTCACCGAGATCGGTCAGCGCGCACGTGTACTCGCCGCCTACAGCGACGCGTACGGCGCGCGCTACCGTCTCAGCAGGTGTTGCCTGCCCGCGGTCGACTCCAGCGCTGAGGAGTGCGACAAGCAGAGCTGCGAAGAGCAGGAGGCCGCGTGGCTTTGGTCCGAGCATAGCCGCGGCGACTATGGCGGTAGCGACGTCAGGAGACCTGCGGTGAACTGCAGGACAAGCGCTGCATCGATCGAGTCGATCTCGCCGTCCACGTTGGCATCAGCAAGCGGCGGCAGTGAGGGCAGCAGTCCGGCGGTATGTTGCAGGATCAAGGCCGCATCGATGCTATCGACAGTTCCATTGCCATTCGCATCACCCACGCGGCCCTGGGGCGTCGCGGTTGGCGTAATGGTAGGACCGGTAGACGCCGTAACTGTCGGGAGCGGCACTCCGGACTTGGCCCATGCGAACACATCGCTCGCGAAGTTGCCGTCCACTGGAATGAGGTCGTCCGCCACCGACTGGAACGCAACAACAGAGCCGTCCTCGTTAACCTTCGCTGAGGTGCTGGCCCCATGGGCTTCGCCGCCCGCTGCAGGAAGGTTGAGGCGCTCTGTTTCGCCAGTCTGAGTGTCGTACCGAAAGATATCGAATGATTCGTTGAGGTCGTTTGGCACCAGGTTGCTAGCCGCCGATTGGAAGACCACGTAACGTCCATCGCTGCTGATGTCAGGGAACCGGCTTGCGCCGTTTGCCTCATCGAGGCCAGTGCCACCGCTGATGCGTTTGGTCTGATTGGTCTGCCGGTCCCGCAGGAAGATATCAGCCAGCTCGTTGTCATCGTCCGGGACAAGCGTGCCGGCGGTGGAGTAATAGGCCACGAAGCGGCCATCCTCGCTTATCACGCCGTACGTGCTATGGTCGTCACCCTCTGCCCCGTCGCTGGCGACGCTCACACGCTCCGTTGTGCCGGCAACGCGATCCCGGACGAATATGTCGTCCTTGCTGTTGTTGTCGTTCGGCGCCAGCGTGCTCGCGAACGATCCGTAGACGACATAGCGGCCATCCCCAGTTACGTGACCTTCGCCAGCGCCGAGACCGCCACTCCCAAGGTCTCCTTGAGTACCGTCTGTTGCGATGCTGATAAGCTCCGTAAGGTTCGTTTCCAGATCGACGTAGAAGAGGTCCCTGACTTCGTTGGTGTCAAGAGCAACGGCGGTCGACGCGAGCGTCGTGTATGTGACGTTGCGCCCAGT
>JBKKBW010000605.1:0-1465 GCA_046713635.1 Dehalococcoidia bacterium | reverse complement strand
GAACGATATGAGAGAAGTACGACAAGTCGGGATCAACGTTCAGCGCGAAGCCGTGGCTGGTAATGCCGCGCGAGACGTGCACGCCTATCGACGCGATCTTTGCGCCTCCGGCCCACACGCCGGGCCGGCCGGGCCGCCGCTGGCCGCCGATGCCAAACGACGCGAGTGTTTCGATCAGCACGCGCTCCAACGAACGCACATACCAGAGGGGCCCATGCTTCCAGTTCGACAGGTCGATGATTGGGTATCCGACAAGCTGGCCGGGCCCGTGGAACGTCACGTCGCCACCGCGGTCGATGCGATGAACTCCCGCCCCGAGCTGCGCTAGCGAGGCCTCGCTCATCAGCAAGTTATCGAGTTTGCCGCGCGCGCCGACCGTGTAGGTCGGTGGATGTTCAAGTAGGAGCAGTCGCGCTTCGCCGTTAATCCGACACTTCTCTACCAGACGGTGCTGTATATCCAACGCCTGCTGGTACTGAACGAGGCCAGCGCGCGAAACGGTACAGCGGCGGGTGGGGTTCGGCTGCAATGTGGGCTCCTGCGAAGTATCGGCAGCAGGCCGGTCGGCGCGCTTCGCGAATCGATCTTACCATAGTGGCTCCGGCGTGGCTGGAGTCCACGGTAAGGGTTTACCCTACTCGCCAGCGATAATCGTATCGACGACCTTCACGCCACCAGAAAGCGTCTTGTGAACAGGGCAGCGGCTCGCGATCTCCATCAGCCGATCGCGTTGCTCGTCAGACAGCGTGCCGCGGAGTGAAATTCCGCGGGTAATCACCTCTACCTTTGCGCCCGAGCTCTCGGCGCCAGCCGAGTCGTCGGCATGCACGCGGTCGTGCGTCAGGTGCACCGACACATCGTTGAGCGCCCAGCCCTTACGCCGAGCGTACATGATCAGCGTCATCGCGGTGCATGAGCCGAGCGCCCACAGTAGCAGCTCGTACGGGCCGGGCCCCATGTCCTCGCCGCCCGATTCGGTCGGTTCGTCGGAGACGGCGGCGTGGTGGCCTGCGGTCAGAAGCTGGCTGTATGTGTAGTCGGGCAAGTATTGGACGGTGACGTTCTCGGGCACGTACAAGCCCTCCTCGATCATTTGTAGCGCCATGCTACCACGGCAACAACCACGGACGTCACGCACCATCATCCGGCCGGCCGGCGAGTATTCATCCGCGGCCGGCCGGATGCATCGGCTAAGGCGTTGCGCCTGCGGTTGGTTGCGCCGTCTCTTCGTGCTCTTCGTTTTCGACTGGAAGCCCGGCGCTTTCGGCAATCGCCGAACTGACTTCGTGCTCGAAGTCGTGCTGCTTCTCGTGAGCTTCTGCGGCCGGGGGGCCGACTTCTTCAACGCTTGGCGTGTCCGCGGCCAGGGCTGATTGGAGTTGTCGTAGGCTGACGAGGAGGTCGTCCGCAAGAGCCCGCAGATCCTCGGGCCACTCCACGGCGGCCACGGCCAGTACTGCTCGGT
>JBKKBW010000604.1:0-1670 GCA_046713635.1 Dehalococcoidia bacterium | reverse complement strand
GAGCCCGTACCTGGCCATCGCCAACAAAGCGATGGAGCAGATGACCAAGCTGCTTACCGAGTTCGGTATGTCGCCCAGCTCCCGGACCCGGGTGGCCGTCGCCCGCGAGCCGGTCGAGAAACGAACGCGGACGTGTGAAGGCGATGACCAGCCCGACCCGAGACATCTCTTGAGGATGGTGCAGTGACCGGGGGCGGGTCAAAATTTGGCGATCTCGGTCTGCGCGAGCGGTGCGCTGCTGTGCTGCGATTCGGTACGGGTTTTCCGCGATCGTGTCGCAGGTGAGTGATGGGTGAAAGAGGTCCGCTGCCCGTGCCCTACGCTCGACGGCGCAATCCCCGCCACGGCGGCGGGCGACACGTCGATGTTCAGGCACCAGCGATGCCAACGGGTCTGGCTGAAGAGGCGCAGGCGGAATGGAACCGCGTCGTCCCGGAACTGGAGTCGATCGGGCTGCTCGCGACGGTCGACCGCGGCGTGTTGATGCGCTACTGCCAGGCCTGGGCGGACTGGCTCGCGCTGAACGAAAGGCTCGCGGCAAGCGGGATGCTCATCCGGGGAAGGCGTGACACGCTGGTGCGCAACCCGCTCTGGCTCCTACGCAACGACGCGGAGGCCGTGCTGAGCGACCTGGGTAAGCAGCTCGGCCTCACACCAGCGGCCCGGCTGCGCCAGGACATCAAGCACGACATGCCGGAAGAGGAAGACAACACCGCCGTCACAGCCATCGAAGAATACAAGCGACGGCTTAGGGAAGGATGACCTATGACGACCGAAACGATGCACGTTGAACACGTCTCGATTGATGCCTTGCGACCCGACCCGGCCAACCCGAGGCGCATCGGCGACGCCGAGCTGGAAGCGCTCACGCGCTCGCTTCGCGAGTACGGGTTCGTCCAGCCGGTGATTGCCCTGCGTTCGGACAACACCGTGGTCGGTGGCCACCAACGGCTCGTTGCTGCGCGGAAGCTCGGAATGAAGGACGTGCCGGTCGTCTACGTTGACCTGCCGCTCGAACAGGCGCGGCTCATGAACCTCGCGCTCAACAAGATCTCGGGCGAGTGGGATGAGGACATGCTGGCCCACCTAATCGCCGACCTCGCGACGAACGCCGAACTCGACCTGACGCTCTCAGCCTTCAGCGAGGACGAACTGGCCAAGCTGATGAAGTCGCTGGATCACCGCGAGAAGCGCGAGCGTCCGGAAGCGTTCGACCTGGATGCCGCGTTGGACAGCGCTCCTGTGGCGGCCCGGGGCGATTTGTGGGCGTTGGGCGAACACCGCGTGTTGTGCGGCGACGCGACCGATAGCGCCGACGTGGCGAACCTGCTCGGCGAACGCCGCTCTCAGATGGCCTTCACCGACCCGCCCTACAACGTCGCGCTCGGCGACCACGGCGGGCAGCAGCGCGGCACGCGCAAGCGCAGGATTAAGAACGACGCATTGCCACCAGAGCAGTGGGACGCGTTTTGTCGCGGCTGGGGCAGGCAGCTTCTCGACCACGTCGACGGCGCGCTCTACGTCTGCATGTCGACCAAGGAGTGGCCGCTGGTCTCACGAGTGCTCGAAGAAGCTGGCGGGCATTGGAGCGACACCATCATCTGGGCCAAGGACCGCTTCGTCTTGGGGCGTGCCGACTACCAGCGTCAATACGAACCGATCTGGTACGG
>JBKKBW010000603.1:0-1004 GCA_046713635.1 Dehalococcoidia bacterium | reverse complement strand
GGATGTTCTGGACCGTCTCCTTGCCGTGGTAGTGGTCGATCCGAAAGATCTGGCGCTCGTCAAACACGCGGTCGAGCGCCGCCTCAAGCTGACCCGCGGAGTCGAGGTCGCGGCCGAATGGCTTCTCGATCAGGATACGGGTGCCGCGTACCAGATCGTTATCTTCCAGCTCTTCCACGATCGTCGCGAACGTAGACGGAGGTGTCGCGAGGTACACGAGGCGGCTTTGCTGGGACGCGCGCCTTGCGATCGCCTCGTAGCCACCATCCTCGCCGGAGACGTAGATGAGGCGCTGAGCGAATTTACGCCACACATCTTCGCCGATGTCCTGGCCGGAGTTCTCGACGGCGGCACGTACGTGCTTACGAAACGCATCGTCCTCCAACTTGCTGCGGGCGAAGCCGATCACACGTCCCTCCGGGAAATCGTCTCGACGCGCGAACAGACCGTACAACGCCGGGAAGAGCTTGCGTCGCGCAAGGTCCCCTGTCGCGCCGATAATAATGATGTCCTGATCTTCGATGCGGTCTTCGGTCATACTTCCCGCACCGGGTGTCCGCCGAACTCGTTGCGCAGCGCAGCGATGAAGCGCATGGCGAAAGAATTGTCCTCGCGGGAAGCAAAGCGGCGGTAGATCGCTTCTGTGATCACGCCTGCCGGGACCCCGCGCTCGACCGCTTCGAGGACAGTCCAGCGGCCCTCGCCGGAGTCATCGACGTAGCCGCGCAGAGCGTCGAGCTGCGGGTCCTTTTCGAACGCGCGCTCGGCCAGCTCCAGAAGCCACGAACGCACAACGCTGCCCTTATTCCACAACGTGGCGACCTGCTTCGGATCGATGTCAAAATCTGAGGCAGCAAGCAGATCGAAGCCCTCGGCGTACGCCTGAAGCATCCCGTACTCGATGCCGTTATGGATCATCTTCACGTAGTGGCCGGCTCCCGACGGGCCGACGTGCTCGTAACCGCCTTCGGGAGCGAGCGCCTTGAGGAGCGGCTCGACGACTT
>JBKKBW010000602.1:0-7875 GCA_046713635.1 Dehalococcoidia bacterium | reverse complement strand
CGACCGCGTACTCCATCGGCAGCTCCTTGACGATCGGCTCGACGAAGCCGTTCACGATCATCTTCGCCGCCTCCGCCTCATCGATGCCGCGCGACTGTAGGTAGAAGAGCTGCTCTTCGCCCAGCTTGCTGACCGAGGCCTCGTGCCCGATCGTCACTTGCTGCTCGTCGATCTCCATCAGCGGGTACGTGTCCGAGCGCGAGTCTTCGTCAAGGATCAGTGCGTCGCAGCGTACGGTGCTCTTCACACCCTTCGCTCCGGGATACACCTTCAGGTGCCCTCGATAGCTCGTGCGTCCGCCTGCCAGGCTGATCGATTTCGAGTTGATCACCGAGGTCGTGTTTGGCGCGGCATGGATCACCTTACCGCCGGCGTCCTGATGCTGTCCTGCACCGGCCATTGCCAGCGACAGAATCTCGCCGTGCGCGCCCGGCTCCATGAGATAGCAGCTCGGGTACTTCATCGTCAGCTTTGAGCCGAGATTGCCGTCGATCCATTCGCCGATGCCCTCGCCGTAGACGGCCATCCGCTTCGTCACCAGATTGAACACGTTGTCCGACCAGTTCTGGATTGTCGTGTAGCGCACGTGCGCGCCCTTCTTCACCACAATCTCGACGACCGCGCTGTGCAGCGAATCGCTCGAGTACGTCGGTGCGGTGCAGCCCTCGACGTAGTGCACGTCCGAGCCTTCGTCCGCAATAATCAGCGTTCGCTCGAACTGGCCCATGCTCTCTGTGTTGATCCGGAAGTAGGCCTGGAGCGGCATTGGCACCTTTACGCCCTTCGGCACGTAGATAAAGCTCCCGCCCGACCACACTGCACTGTTTAGCGAAGCGAACTTGTTGTCGTTCGGCGGGATGATCGTGCCGAAGTATTCGCGGAAGAGGTCCGGATGGTCGCGCAGCGCGCTATCCGTGTCGGTGAAGATCACGCCCAGCGCTGAGAGGTCCTCGCGCACCTTGTGGTACACAACCTCGGAGTCGTACTGCGCCTCGACGCCGGACAGGAACTTGCGCTCCGCTTCCGGGATGCCCAGCTTGTAAAACGTGCGCTTGATCTCAGCCGGCACTTCGTCCCACGTGCGGCCCTGCTCGGCCACTGGCTTCACGTAGTAGAAGATGTCATTGAAGTCCAGTTCGTAGTTCTGGATGTTGCCCCCCCAGAAGCCGGTTGGCATTGGGCGCTCTTCCCAGTGTCGATAGGCCTTCAGCCGGAAGTCGCGCATCCACGGCGGCTCGCCCTTCATCGCAGAGATCTCCGCGACAACATCGGCGCTCAGGCCCTTCTTCTTGACATTGATCGGCTTGAACTCGGGGTCGCTCCACCCGTACTTATATCCCCCGCGTTCGTCGACAATGTCTTGTACTTTAGTAGCCATATCCTTACTTTCCTCCCGCGGCGCCTGCTGGTACGGGCGCGAACTCAGCGATGATCTTGTCGTAGCCGTCGCGCTCCAACTCCAGAGCCAGCTCCGCTCCGCCCGTCTTGATGATCCGGCCCTGGTACAGCACGTGCACAATGTCCGGCTTGATGTAGTTCAGCAATCGCTGATAGTGCGTGATCAGCAGCATGCCCAGCTCTGGGCCGCGCAGCGCATTGATTCCCTCAGCGACCGTCCGCAGCGCATCGATGTCCAGCCCGGAGTCCGTCTCGTCCAGCACCGCCATCTCCGGCCGCAGCAACGCCATCTGTAGCACTTCCGCGCGCTTCTTCTCGCCGCCGGAGAAGCCGTCGTTCACGTATCGGCGGACAAACTCATGGTCCATCTTCAGCAGGTCCAGCGTCTCATCTAGCAGCTTGCGGAACTCTCGTACCGGCACGTCCTCCTGCCGGCGCGCCTTCAGTGAGTTGCGCAGGAAGTTGCCGTACACAACGCCCGGGATCGCGATCGGGTACTGGAACGCCAGGAACAGTCCGCGTCGCGCTCGTTCGTCCACGCTCATGGCGGCGATGTCCTGCCCGTTGAAGCGAATTCGCCCCTTCGTCACCTTGTAGTTCGGATGGCCCATGATCGTGTTGGCTAGCGTGCTCTTGCCGGAGCCGTTCGGTCCCATCAGCGCGTGCACTTCACCGCGATTGATCGTCAGGTCCACGCCGCGCAAGATCTCCTTGCCTTCGATACTGGCGTGAAGGTCTTCGATGATGAAGATGGGCTCTCCGCCCGATGTTCCGTTACTTGCCATCTTGACTCCTATCCCTGAACTGACGGCCAGGCTTTAGCCTGGCGGGCGCGGCTCAAGCTTGAGCCTGACTGTGCGTCTTCTGATGTTCGGCTGCCGCCGCGATTACGTATTCGCACTTCTGCTGTCCATCGACGATGCGGCTCACCTGCTGTACCGGCGCGTCCACCAGCAACTCGATCGTCCTGCGGTCCAGCTCGCACGGCCCGTGCGTCGCCAGTGCTGCCGACCGATACGGGCACGCCGTGTTCGTCAGCTTGTACCCTTCGTCTGTCTTCGACCAGCTATCGACAATGCCTTCGCCTCGCAGCACGTCTGCTGTCTTCTCGATGCGCGTCTCAAGCCTGCTTGCGGCGACTTCGACTTCGTGTTCGAGCGCGACCTGGTGAGCGACGCCCTCGAAGACGGTGCGCAGCACTTCTGCGCCATCGCGTCCGCTCACGTCTGCCTCGCTCAGCGATCCAAGCTCCTTGTACATCCGAGACAGCAGCCGCGAGTAGCCTGCCGGCACTCGCTCCTCCGCCTCTTCGGTCGGGTAGAAGACGAACGCTGGCCGCCCCACACCATGCCGTTCGCTTCGAACGTCTGCCAGCCCTTCCACCCGTAGGTGGTCCAGGTGCCGGCGTACGGACGCTGGACCAACTCCCAGCGCCTGCGCCAGCCCAGCGACGGTTGCGCCGCCCCGCGCCTGTAATAGATGAAGTACTTGCTCTTTCGTGCTTTCCATCACGAACCCAGGGTAGCTCCGTTGAGGGAGCTAGTCAAGAAATATGGTCTTTAAAGCAGGTTTTGTGTATAAATTAGCCTGTACTAAACCTGCCTCGACTCATACCGTTTGACATTACGCCTGGTCGAAATCGCCGGAAGCGGCGTGCATAACAGCCCGGGGGTCATCTCGAAACGAGACCGGATCCGGGTTTGCTCCCCGTGGCCTCGCTCGCACGACCCACGTCTTTCGCTTCGTACTGAAGCCCGCCTCGCTCAGCACCGACTGATACGGGTGGTGGGCGAACGACCATACCTGTGCCTTGGACACGCCATCGTGGGCAATGCCAGTGAGTGCCTCGTCAACCAGGGCCCTCAGCGCATCGGCGCGCCCTGGCCGTACGAGCAGGTCGGCAAGGTAGCCACGGTCGGCCGCGCTGCGCCCAACGGCGTACCCCAGCATGTCGCCCTGCTCCTCGGCGATGTAGATGGCATACGAGCCGGCGCGTCGGTCCGCGTAGCGCCAGTTGAGCGACTCCTGCGTCCGAAGCACCATCAGGTGGAACTGTGTTGCCGCATCTGCGCACATCTCAGTCGTTCGTTCATCGAAGTGGTCCACTCGCCGCGTTCGAACGTTGCCTTCGGATCGCGTCCCGCTTCGGCCGGCTACGTCACACTGCAAGTCGTACACTTTGTTCGCCAAGTCATACTGCGCAATCCCGGCTTTGTCCACCATGTGCGCCATCGCTGGATGATCGCTATCAACCGAGAGTGAAAACTCCGTGTCCAATTCCACGGTTTCATAGGCCAGCTTCTTCATCCCCGTGCGGATACCCAGTCCCTGGAAGTCCGGATGCACGCAGAAGTCATGTCCTTGTGCGGAGCGGACAACCGCATCGCCCGCCTTGACGTTCTGGATCCAATAGAACTGTGCCCCGACAATCCGGCCCTCCACCTCCGCGACGCAGTTGTACTTCAGCCCCTCAGGATCGCATTCGCGCTTCCAGCGGAGGTACTCGATCGTCGGGACGCCGGAGTCCAGCCGGGGCCAGCGTCCGAACGCGGCCAGGAGCAGCTCGACGATCCCTTCGTCGTCCTCCGGGCGTTGGATCCGGATCGTCACCGACTCGTCGCACGCGTTCTCAAACACGTGTCTAGAGTACTACGTCACGGCTAAGCCGGGCACACGACGGACGCTAATGGTGCTGCGTGGTAGGGGCGATCGGTGGCTCCTCGTCGCCAAAGGCGACGCGCTCCCGCGTCGGCACCACGTGCGCCCACCCTCCGGCTTTAGGCTCCCTTCTCCCTCAACGAGGGAGAAGGGCCGGGGATGAGGGAGGTCACGCTGACTAGCTGAGGTGCTGACTAGCTGACAGCTACGAACAGTCGTGGAAGTACTGCTGCACCACCGCGAGAATGTCGCCGACAAGGACCTGACCGTCCGGCGGCGCCAGGTCCCAGCCGTTCGGGCCAATCACAGCGCCACGATCGAATGCTGGGTGGTAGCCCGCGGCCGGCGGCGTCGAGAGCGGATCGCTCGTACGGTTGATCGGTGCCGTTCCGCCGTCATCGTCCGCGAAGTAGCGCTGCACAACAGCAAGAATGTCGCCCACCCGCACCTTGCCGTCGCGGACATAGAAGCCAGAGCCCGCCGACGTCTCCAGCGGCATATCCCCATAGTCCCAGAAGTTCTTCGAGTTGCGCACGCCGCCAAGCATCGGGCTGTTGCCTGTTTCCTGCGCGTCCGCGCAGCCGTCGTTGTCGTTATCAGCGTCCGTGAAGTCCGGTACCGTATCGCCGTCAGTGTCCACCTCAGGCGTGATGGCCAGCGGGTGCGCTTCGAAGAAGTCCAGCATTAGCGCCGTCGCGTTGATCTGCTGCGTCGTGTAGCCCAGCCCTGGCACGTCGAACGACCCTGGCCAGGTATGCCCGCCGCCGTCGACAGCGTAGTGCTGCACGGTTGCCCCGTCCGCGCAGCTTGTGTACTCGATAAGCCGGATCTCAGTATCGATCTGCGTCTCCGTCCGGGGATCGGCGCAGCCGTTGTGGATCGCCCAGTCCTCAGCCACATCTTCGTCCGGCGTCGCATTATCCTGCGGCAGTCGGAACTGCGCTCCGCCCAAGCCAGAACCGCCGTTGTACGGAATCGTCGCGTCCGCCGTGCCATGGAATGAGATGAACGGCACGGCCCGCGTGTCCGGGCAATCTTCCCCAGAGAAGTTGCTCAGCAGCGGCGGAAAGTATGCCCCAGCGACCGGTGCAATCGCCGCGATCCGCGACGACAGGCTACACGCCAGCCTCGACGACATGATCGCCCCGTTCGAAATGCCCGTCGAGAATACCAGGTTCGTATCGATGCAGAGCTGTGATTCAAGCGAGTCGAGAAGTTCGCTCGTGAACAGCACATCGTTCGGCGAAGCTGAAGGGATGAAGTTCCAGTACTGCTGCCCGAACCCGTTGGTCGTTCCCTCCGGATACACAGCGATGAAGCCACCGCCTATGTCCGAGAACGCAGTCAGTCCGCTGTAGAACTCTGTCTCCAGTCCGTTGGAGCCCAGCCCGTGGTACCCCAGCACCAGCATCGTCCGGTCCGCGCCGTTATACGAAGATGGCACGTGCAATCGATAGCGCCGCGTCCCCTGTCCCGTGATCTGAATCGTCTCGTCCGTGCTGCCGGAAGCATGCGGCTTCCCCGGCCAGCAGCCCGCTGCGTGCGCTTGCTGCCGCTCCTGCGGGGCGAACGCGCCCAGCGCGATCGCAAAGAGACCTGTGCCAAGGATAAGGGCGAGAGCGCGTAGCATGTGTTGGATCCTATCGTGCGCGGGGAGGAACGGAACGACGCGTTGACAGTACAGGCTGCCACTTCGCCTGTCAAACGCATCGCCATCTGGAAGGCTTGCCTACGGCGACGGCCTGGCTCAGAGCGCAGCGAACCGGCGGCGCTCGCTCTGTCGCTGGAGGCGACACGTGGGCCCTGCTGACAGCTGACTGACAGCAGACAGCTAGCTACAGTCGTGCGCGTACTGCTGCAACATCATGCGAACATCGTCCGACCGCTGAAACCCGTCGCCTGGTCCCGTGTTCCAAGCGTTGGGTCCCAGGAGTGTCCGGTCCGTGTCTGCTCGATAGGCTGGATTAACTGTCGGCGGCTGACCCGGAGGCGAGGGCAAGTACTGGTCAACAAAATACTGCTGGACGACGAGAAGCACGTCGTCGATTCGGTTCCTTCCATCGTGCGATGGGTTCAAGTAGTCATGCGCGTTCTTTGCGTCTCGCCGTCCACCTAACTTCTCATCCATGCCCGCTTCTCGCGCGTCCGAGCATCCATCGTTGTCGTTGTCGCTGTCCTGCTTGTCCGCCACGGTATCGCCATCCGTGTCTACCGCGACAAACGCTGGCAGCGGGTGCGCCTGAAAGAACGCCCATAAGAGCGAGTTCGCATCGATCGGATCGACGCCCGCCGTCGGCCACGTATGCGGGCCGCCGTCTATCGCGTACAGCTCTACCGCCGCGCCATCGGTACAATCAGAGTAAGTAATCCTGCGTACGTTCGTCCCTACCGAAGACTCTTGGCGCGTGCCGTCGCACCCGTTATGCTCTGCCCACGCCTGCATAACATCGTCCTCGGGGCCGGCGTTATCGATGGGCAGCCGGTAGCCCACGCCCCCAGCGCCAATGCCCCCGTCGAAGGGGATCGACTGGTCCGCCGTACCGTGGACTGAGATCATCGGGACAGGCCGAGTGTCCAGGCACGTCTCGTCTGGCTCGTCTGAGAAGACGGGTGGATAGTACGCGCCCGCGATAGGAGCGATAGCCGCGATCCTAGACGACAAGCTGCATGCCAGCCGCACCGCCATCATCGCCCCGTTCGATACGCCCGTAGCGAAAACGCGGCTGCTGTCGATGCACAGGTCGTCACTTAGCTTGTCCAGCAGCGCTCCAACAAAAGCAACATCGTCCGGTGCGGGCGCGGGCTCCTCCAGAATGTTCCAATACTGGTAGCCTAGCGCGCTCGTTACCCCCTCCGGGTAGACAGTAATGAATCCCCGGTCGCCCGTATCTGAGTAGAGCGACAGGCCGCTGTAGAACTCCAACTCCGCCGCAGTCGCAGCCAGACCGTGGAAGGCAAGCACCACAGGCACGCGGTCCACACCCGTGTATGAAGGCGGCACATGCAGCAGGTAACCCCGACTGCCGTCCACAGTGAACATCGACTCGACAGATGTGCCTGGGTTGTGTGCCCGGCTCGGAAAGCAACCGGCCGCCGAGGTGACCTGCCGCTCTCCAGGAAGGGCGGCTAAGACTGCTGCGATAGCGCCGAGCGCAGCCGCGCCAATGGCAAGCCGGAGAAGCAACCTTGCCTCCTGTAGTCGCGCGGTATCCGTGCGGGGATCGGCTTACCCTACACCGCCGTTAGCGCTCCCGTCAACCACCGGACATCGTCGAACGACCTGCCAGGCGGGTGATCGTAGGGGAGGCCTTCAGGCCACCCGCCGCGCCTCTACAAAGGCAGACCTAGGCTGACAAGCTGACAAGCTGAAATGCTGACCGGCTGAAGCGCTAACCACAATCGTGGAAATAGTGCTTCACGATGTTCAGAATGTCATCCACGCGCTGCAACCCGTTCAGCGGCCCCGTATCCCACGCGTCCGGCCCCAGCAGCGTCCGGTCCGTGTCCGGGTTGTAGCCGGGCGCATACGGGGGCTGGCCGGGATTCCCGTCTGTGTCGTCCATGTAGTACTGATCGACCACGGCGAGCACGTCATCGACGCGGTTCTGCGCGTCTCCGGTCGGTTTAAGTAGTCGTCGGAGTTGAGATAGTCGCGTTGGCCACCTGAGAACTCGCTCCCGCTCGCGGTCTGTTGCTCCGCGACATCGATGCAGCCGTCGCTGTCAGCATTGGCGCTCACCAAGCTGCCCACCCAAGAATGCGGGCAAGAGCCCGAGCCTCCAGGCGGGTAAGCAAACGTTAGCGACGCCTCCATAGCGC
>JBKKBW010000601.1:0-3481 GCA_046713635.1 Dehalococcoidia bacterium | reverse complement strand
GGGCTACGTTGGTGACGAGTACGGCTACCGGTTCGCCAGGCGCAAGCTCACGGCGGAGTGGCAAGCGTTCGAGTCGGAGCGAGAGGGACGCGTCGCGGCTGCTACAGGTCCTTGAGCCGCACCCGGTTGCGCAGCGGCCGGCCAGCCACGAAGCGACCGAAGTTCTCTACGAACAGCTCGCTGGCCCTCTCGAAGTTGAGCGGCGACCAGCCGGAGTTGTGTGGCGTCGCGATGACATTGGACAGGGCCCAGAGTTCGCTCTCGGCAGGCAGCGGCTCCTCCTCGAACACGTCGAGCACCGCTCCAGCGATCGTCCCGGCCTTGAGCGCCTCGATCAGCGCTTGCTCCCGGACAACTCGGCCGCGCGCGATGTTGATCAGCCACGCCGTTGGCTTCATCGTGCGGAGCTCCCGCTCGCCGATCAGTCCGTCCGTCTCAGCAGATAACGGCACGGTCAGGACCACGTAGTCGGACGCCTTGAGCAACTCGGTCAGGCGCTCCGGTGGGAGCAGCTCGTCGACGTTGCGGACAGGGCGCTGGCGGCGTCGCAGCCCGATCACCCGCATGCCGAGCGCCTTCGCTAAGCGCGCGACTTCACCGCCGATCGCTCCGACGCCGACGATCCCGACCGTCTTTCCTGTCAGCTCTTCCGTCTCCTGCGACTGCCACACCCGCTCGCGCTGGTTCGCCGTCCATCCGTCCATCCGCTTCGAGACGCGCAGCATCATGCCGATGACATACTGGGCGATCGATGGGCTGCTACTGCCAGACGAGTTGCTCAGCAGGACGCCGCGCTCTAGCAGCGAGCGAAACGCCGGATGATCGACGCCCGCGCTAAAGCTGTGAAACCAGCGCAGGTCCGGCAGCGCGAATAGATGCCCGCCAGCCGGACGGCTGGCCTCCGTGTTCCAGAAGTCCTGCGAGAAGTAGGCGACTGCCGCCGCCTGCGCCTGGTCTGGCCAACGACCGTTCCGCGGCGTGATGACGCGCACAGCCGTCGAGAAGGCACGCAGGCGGTCGCCGTAACGCTCGGCGACCAGCGTAGAGACTGCGACGACTACCGGCGGCACAGATCATTATAGGCAACGCAGGTCACCACGAAGGCGTGGCCCTTGACCGCTTACCGAAACCGATGTACCCTAGCGATCGCTTCAGGAGCTACTAATGCTAGCTATGGGAATTGGCCCGATCGGGCCCTTCGAAGCCATCATCATCCTGCTCGTCGTCGTGCTGATCTTCGGCGTAAGCCGGGTCGGCGATCTCGGCGGCGCCCTCGGCAAGAGCGTGCGCGAGTTTCGCAAGAACTCTAAGGACGACGGCAGCGCGGACAAATCGCTGTCATCAGCCGAGCCACCTGGCCGGTTCTGCAACAACTGTGGTGAGCAGCTCAACGACGAAGTGAAGTTCTGTGCTAAGTGCGGCGCGCCAGTCCAGGCCACCGTCGGTTAGTGCCTAAGAGCCATACTCAGCGCCGCGCCGAGGCTTCGGGGCGGCCTTTCTCTAGCCCGCGATGCCCGGTAGTCCAGGGACGCTGCTTGATTCGGTGGTGAACTCGCCTTCCCAGTCTGTCCAGACATCGATCTCGGGTGCATCCAAGCCTAGCTCCTTCTCGAACGCGGAGAGCACGCGCTGGAGGAATTCATCGACCAGGTCTTCGGCGTTCGCGGCACGCTCATCGAAGAACGTGACGTCGTCGTCGACCGGCTCCAGCGGTCCGGCGGCTTCAGCATCCGAGGCGAAACCCCAGTCCTTATCCTCATCTTCCTCGCCTGCTTCCTGCGCGGACACAAGAGGCTCGTCGCCCAACCGGGCGATGTCCAGGATGCTGAGCGCCGCTTCGTCTGTGGGATGATCGACGCTGGCTTCTAGGGTAATGAGGTGCGAGAGCCGCTTGTCGTCATGGGCGAGCATGAGGTGGAAGCTGATGCCTGCGTCATCAGCGGTAGCATCCCGCGCAGCCTGACGAATGATGTCGAAGTCGCTGCTCGTGTCGGTGTCGTCGTCGCGGAAGACCTCAGTGTCGTCGACATAACAGGTGACGACATTCTTGATGCCCAGGCTCTCCAGCGCGGCGATGGAACGCACCAGAAGCTCAAACAGGGTGACCTGCTCTTCCGTCCTCGCGGCTCGAAAGAGTGGCCCGATTCCACCTTCCTTGTAGTCGATACCGTCGGGAAGATCGGCCTCCAGCAGCCCAATGACGGTGATCGCCATGGCTCAACGATCGGGCAACATGGCGTCCCGGCGCCAGTTGACGCTTTCGCTCTCATGTTGTTTGACACTCAATGGATACAGGAGATACACCGCCCTGTTATAGCCGATAGAACCACCAGCAGGGAAGCTGGCGGATCCGCTTAACACAACTGAACAATCCTTCCGGAAATAGGACTGCAGGCGAGGGGCTAACCACAGCCTCATCGCTTATTTTCATGTTTGTTCGCTATCGCCCTTGTTATCTCGCTTATGTTCGTTTTTTCGTATTGGGCCCGCCTTGGGCACGCTGGACGTTCTCGTTAGAGCAGGGCCCCATTCTCGGGTTGATCGTACTCCCTCACTCTCCCATAATCCCGCCTTGAGTGCGCGAGGTGGCCGCGGCGACTAGTAGGAGGATGACCCTTGCTGTTCAGCGTGCTGAAACGCGACGCCAGGGCCAACGCATACGCCCTGACATCATCTGGAGCCGTGGCGGCGCTTTCGCGCTTTCGAGAACAAACTCTCCCCTCTCTTCCTGAGATTCCCTACTTCGGCCGTAAGGACCAGGCGGCGCCCCTGCCCTCGTGGCTGCGCAACATCGCCAGGCAGGCGTTTTACGCTGCTGTTATCGCAGGACTGGTGTTGACGGCAGCCATCACCATACCGACAGCGCTCTCGTCTCGCGGTGGTGATTCGGTCCCGGCAACAGCGCTCCGCAGTTCGATAGGGGCGACCGGTACGGCTGATACAACGGTTCCAGATCTGAGTCTAAGCACGTTTGTTGGCAAGGTGCCATTCATCCAGCAGGCCAACTACTACGGGTCCGTGACGGGAACCAACCCCCGCGTCCAACGCTTCGTCACCGCAGCGCGCCAGGCCGAGCTTGCAGAGTACGTGACGGACGTCGGCCAGCAGGTCACGTGGCGCTACCTGAGCAATGCTGTCCAAGCCAAGCAGGCGGTCACCGCGTGGCAAGAGGCGGACAAGAAGGCGAAGGACGTCGCGCAGCCACTGCCCCTCCAGCCGACGTCTGGCATCTCTCTCGGCGGAACCCCATCCGCGTGGCAACAGTCGTCACTCGTTCCCGGGACTGCGCTTGCGTCTACAGTGACGTTCTACGCGTGCGTTGGAAACGGTTTCTGCGGCAACACGGCGAGCGGCCTAGCCGTCGCTCCAGGGCACGCCGCTTGCAGCTACGACCTTCCATTCGGGACCAGGTTCCGCTTGGAGAGCGATCCTTCTGGCCGCGTGTTCACGTGCACCGATCGCGGTGCGCTCGCCGCAACAT
>JBKKBW010000600.1:0-2845 GCA_046713635.1 Dehalococcoidia bacterium | reverse complement strand
GGGGTTCGTCGGTCAGTACAGCTCACTGGCGTTGGACGCTTCGGGCGATCCGGTGGTGAGCTACTGGAACCAGTTTGGCGGTCTCAGGCTGCTCCACTGTGACGACCCCAGCTGCGTGCTAACGGGTGAAAGCATCAGATCGCCAGACGGAGGCGTCGGCGGTAAGCCATCGCTTGCGCTCGACGCGTCAGGCAACCCGGTCGTGAGTTACCACGGCGGCGAGTCGATCAGGATCATCCACTGTGACGACCCGAACTGCGCGCCCGGCGGCGACAGCATCAGCGCTCCGGACGCAGCCGTGACGGTCGGCCTAGATAGCTCTCTCAAGCTTGATGGCGCCGGCCGGCCTGTCGTCAGCTACTACGATTACGCCAACGGTGACCTGAAGATCATGCACTGCAACGATCCGAACTGCACGACCGGAGGAGAGAGCATCACATCGCCCGATACGGTTGGAACGGTGGGGCAGTACAGCTCATTGACATTGGATTCTTCCGGCAACCCTGTCGTAAGCTACCGCGACTTTACGAACAATAGGCTCAAGGTCTTGCATTGTGACGACCCGAACTGTACCGGGCTAGGCGAAAGCATCACGACTCCGGATGCAAGCGGGTCGTTCAGCTCGATAGCATTGGACACTTCCGGCAACCCGGTGGTGAGTTACCAGGCCTCGAGCGGCGGCTTAAAACTGCTCCACTGCGACGATCCAAATTGCTCCGCCGTAGGCGAGAGCATAACCGTCGTTGATAGTACGTCCACCGCCGGCGCGAACAGTTCACTTGCGCTTGACGCTACCGGCAGGCCGGTAGTGAGTTACCACGATGGCAACTTCGGCAATGGCGACCTCAAGCTTGTTCACTGCAATGACGCCAACTGCGCTGGAGGCAATGAGAGCATCACCACGCCCGACACGGCCGGTGACACCGGCTATACCACCTCGTTGGTGCTGGGCCCGGGCGGTAATCCCGTTGTGAGCTACTACGACAGCACAAACGACGACCTGAAGCTGCTGCGCTGCAATGATGTGAACTGCAGCGGCACCGGAGAGACTATCGCTTCGGCGGACACGGTGGGGAGCGTTGGTTATGGAGCGTCGCTGGTCCTCGACACCGCGAACAGTCCGGTTATGACGTATCCCGGCAACGGCAGTCTAAAGTTACTCCACTGCGGCGACCAGGCGTGCCTAGGCAAGCCGGTCGACACTGACGGCGATGGTTGCCCGGACCCGAAAGAGCAGCAGACCGCGCCCGGCAGTGAAACGAGCGGCGGCCTCCGCGACTACCTGAACCCGCACGACTACTTCAACCCGTCGCAAGACGGCGTCAACCGAATTGATGACATCCTGCTGGTAGTGAACGCGTACTTCGCGGACGACAACGACGGCAATCCGGGTCTGCCGCCGTATGCACCCGGCTACGACCCGATCACGGACCGCTCGAACATGGCAGCGTCACCGAATCCGTGGAACACCGGTGCGCCCGACGGGCTGCAGCGCGTGCAGGACATCTTGCATTCGGTGAACAGCTACTTCCACGACTGTTCGTAGCGCGTCCTGTGGTCAGGCCGTTCCCTCGCGTTAGACTCAGCGCGTGAACCCCGAAGACCTCTCGCCGCGCCTCGCCGCCTTCCTGACCAAGCACCACAACGCGCGCGACGTTAGAATCGCCAACCTGCGGCTGCTGACCGGCGGCGCGTCGCGGCAGACGTGGTCGTTTGACGCGACGATTGAACATGCCGACGCTCACTCGAAGACGATGCGTCTGATCCTGCGCGCCGACCCGCGCCGCTCCGAGCTGATGACGCGTGGCATCGAGTACCGGCTCCACGAATCGGTCGTCGAGCACGGGGTGCTGGCTCCGCGAATGCACGCCAACGGTGACGACAGCATCGGCCTGCCGTTCTTCATCATGGAACGGATCGATGGCGAAACGATCGCGCGACGCCTGATCCGCGACGACGCGTACGCGAACACGCGCGCCGTGCTGCCAGACCAGCTCGCAGCGATCCTGGCGACGATCCACAGCGTGTCGATCGATGCGGCCGGTGTCGCCGAGCTGCCTGCACCGGCCGAGGGGGTGTCGCCTGCCCTCCACGAGATCGACCGGCACGAGAAGATCTACCGCATGCTTACGCCCGACCCGCACCCTGCGTTCGAGCTGGCATTCCGCTGGCTGCGCGCGCGCGCGCCGAACGTCGAAGAACGCCGGCTCATACATGGCGACTACCGCATTGGCAACGTGATCTTCGGGCCGGAGGGCGCGCGCAGCATCCTCGATTGGGAGCTGGCGCACATCGGCGACCCGATGGAGGATCTCGGCTGGCTCTGCGTGCGGTCGTGGCGCTTCGGCGGCAATAAGCCTGTCGGCGGCATCGGCAAACGCGATGCGTTCTACGCAGCGTACGAGGCTGCGGGCGGGGCACCGGTCGATCCAGAGCGCGTGCGCTACTGGGAGACCTACGGCAACCTCCGCTGGGGCATCACCTGCATCGTGCAGGTCAAGCAGTACCTCACCGGCATGAGCGGTAGTATCGAGCTGGCGAGTATCGGCCGGCGCGTGGCCGAAACGGAGTGGGAGTTGCTCAACCTGATGGAGGCGTAGATGCAAGACCGACCGACCCAAGACGAACTCCTCGCAGCGCTCGAACGCTTCCTCGACGAACAGGTCGTCGCGAAGAGCGAAGGCGCGCTGAGCTTTAACGGGCGTGTCGCGGCGAACGTTGTGCGTATGCTGCGACGAGAGATCGAGCACGAGGACGAAGCGCTCGACCGCGAGTGGGACAGCCTCGATACGTTGCTGGGCCCGACAGAACGCCCTGCGACGCGCGCTGCGATGCGTGATGCCCT
>JBKKBW010000599.1:0-5846 GCA_046713635.1 Dehalococcoidia bacterium | reverse complement strand
AGTAAGGATCGTAGTCCCCAACGGTTGTGCCGGACGCCGATGCATATGCAGCGAGAAATCGGCCTGCCACATCAACGCCGTGGAGCCAAACGAGGTTCACGCGACAGTGCGCGATGTCGACCTGCGGCGGGCCGGCGCACGCGCTAATCCAATCGACGACGCCGGACAGTTTGCCGCGCGACCAGAGGATGTTGCCCGGGTGGTAGTCGCGGTGGATAAAGCGCGGCGTCGTGTGCGGCTGACGCGACCGCGCCAGGCCGATCACGGCGTCCCATGCCCTCGGCTGCTTGGACCACCGCGGGACGGTGCGGGCACGCGGGTCGTAGTACGGCCGGTACCGCGGCATCGATGGCAACGGGACAGCGTGGATCTCAGGCAGGGCTTCCGCGATCTGACGCAACCAGGGATCGATTCGCTTCGCCGCGAGTTCGACGCGGCCGGGCATGCGTGTCATCAGCAACGCCCGAACGTCCGTCTCGCGCGGCCCGTCGTCGAACGCGATGAGGCGTGGGCCGAGATAGCGAGCACGTTCGAGCGCTTCGAGGACGTTTGCTTCGCGGCGCGCCAGGCCCGGGTACTTCCAGTTCGGCCGGATGAAGCGGCGCAGGACCAGTCGCTGCGTCTTGCCGCGCCGGTCACCCAAATCGACCGCGTGGATGGCTGTCGACGAGCCGCCGAGCATGCGTCTGACGGAGACGATGCGAGCGCTCCTGCCAACCGCGCGCTCGATCCAGCGCAATGTCTGCGACGGAACGGGCAGCGCGACCTGGTCTTCGTACACGCGGTCGGAGATCGACGTAGACAAGACGGTTCGGGCCGGCGTGTACCCTGCCTGTGAGGGCCCTCGTGAGGGGGCTACTCTTCCTTGATGCCGTAGCGGCGTCTGAACCGCTCAACGCGACCGGCGGTGTCAACGATGCGCTGCTCGCCCGTGAAGTATGGGTGGCATGCGCTGCACACTTCGATGCGGATGTCCGGTACGGTGGCGTGGGTCTGAAACGAGTGACCGCAGGCGCAGTGGACGCGGCACTCAACGTATTCGGGGTGAATTCCTGTTTTCATTTCCTTGTTCCTTGTTCCTTGTTGCCAGCTAAAGTAGCCCTTAGCTCGCTTGCGCGGCGAACACGCTGACTTTCTTGCGGCGGCCCTTCGCGTAGGGAGCGAACTTCACGTGTCCTTCGATCAGCGAGTAGATCGTGAAGTCGCGCCCGAGACCTACGTTCTTCCCGGGGTGGACGCGCGTCCCTCGCTGTCTAATGATAATGGTACCAGGCCGCACTAGGTGGCCATCGTAGCGCTTCACACCCAGGCGCTTGCTCTGGCTGTCGCGGCCGTTACGTGTACTACCGCCGCCTTTCTTATGGGCCATGGCTTACTCCGTTTCCTTCTTCTTCCGGCCAATTGGCAGCCTGCGACGGGGTGCCTTCGGCTTGTCGTCATCTTTGGCCTTCGCCGGAGCCTTCTTCGAGGCCGGCTTCTCAGCCTTGGCCTTCGGTCCTGCCTTGGGCTTCGCCTCGGCCTTTGCGGGTTTCTTACCGGCTGCTGGTTTCGCGCGAGCCGTCTTCGGCTTCGCTCCCGCCTTGGCGACCGCAACGGGCTCGACGGCTCCGGGTCCGGCAGCAACGATCGCTTCGGCGACTTCCTCTTGGGAGTCGAGGTTGCCGTCCGCCGGTACCGGAGTCTCTACCTTCGAACGCTTCGGCTTTGCGGCCTTCGCCTCTTCGCCGGGTGCGAGAATCTCTTCGACGGTCAGACGGGTGAAGCCCTGGCGATGGCCGGTCTTCTTCCTGTGCCGGACCTTACTCTTGTACTTGAAGACGATGATCTTCGGAGCGCGGCCATGGCTATCCACGTGCGCCGTGACCTTCGCGCCTTCGATGACGGGCGTTCCAATGGTGACATTGCCGTCGTCCGCGATCATGAGCACATCACCCAGCTCGATAGTGTCGCCCTCTCCCACCGGGAGACGCTCCACCTCTAGGGTACGGCCTGCTTCGACGCGGTATTGCTTACCGCCGGTCTTTACTATCGCATACATGGCAGTTGGCTCCGATAGTGTATCGAAGGGGGTTGGATAGCGTCAAACGCCGAAGGGGGACAGCCGTTCATTGATTGCTTGATTAGAATCGCGGAAAACGCACATTTTGAATCTGAAATAGGTGGATTTTGTTGATTGAGTTACCGCGCGCGCCCTCCACGCAGGCGGAGCGAACGCTGAAAACTAGCATGCCATGATGTTAGTGGTAGGGCGGAATAGCTCAAAGCGTCTGATGTCACCCCGGGCGAGCCTGTCGCTAGTCAGCCGGTCAGCTTGTCAGCTCAGGGCGGGTTTGAAGCCCGCCCCTACGCTCGATGGCGGCTCCGGTCGCTACGGTGGCAGCTTCACGATGCCGGAGCCGCAGTCGTGGAAGTAGTGCTTCACGCCGTGGAGGATGTCGTGCACAGTGATCATCCCGTTGCCTTGGACAAGATCCCAGCCATTCGGGCCAGACAGCTCCCGGTCGTACTTAGCGTGGTAGGCGGGGGCGGGCGGCGGAATGGTGTTGAGCGGCCCTGTTGCGTCGCCGCTCGCGAAGTAGCGGTCAACGATGGCGAGGATATCGTCGATACGGTTGAGGCCGTCGTTCGTGGGATTGAAGTAGTCGTAGGAGTTCAGCGGGTTGCGGTGCCCGCCGGCCAGCTGAGCTCCTGGCGTGTACACCGGCTCGCTTCCGTCGCCGCAACCGTCGCCGTCCGTGTCAGGGTCCGTCTCGTCCGTGGCGAAGACCTGCATTTCCAGCGCGTCGGTAAGGCCGTCGCCATCGGTGTCAAGCGAAACCGGCTGCCAGCTTGCTGATACGTCCAGTCCGGGATCGTTGCTGATATTGGTCTCATTGTCACCGTCCGCGTCCATGACGTAAATCTCGAAGTTGCCGTCGCGCTCGCTGTGGAACGCGATCTTCGAGCCGTCCGGCGACCAGGCGGGCTGGACGTCGGCGCCGGCGCTGGAGGTCAGCTGTTGGATGTTGCTGCCGTCCGCATCCATGACGAAGACCTCGTCGCTGCCCGGCGAAGGAAACGTGCCGACAAAGGCGGCAAGCGAGATCTTCGAGCCATCCGGCGACCAGTCGGGCGAAGAGACCAGTCCTGGCGAAGGCGTGATGCTCGTCTGGTTACTACCGTCGGCGTTCATCGTGTAGATTTCGTGGAAGGGGAAGCCGAGGCGGTCCGTGACGAACGCGATCTTCGTACCGTCCGGCGACCATGCGGGCTGGCTCTCATCGCTGGCGGGAGCGTTGGTGAGATTCGACTGCATCGTGCCGTCGGCGTTCATGACGAATATTTCGCCGTTGCCGCTGGCGGCCCCATAGTACGCAATCTTCGATCCGTCCGGCGACCAGACGGGGTCGAACTCCAACGGAATGCTGTTCGTCAGGTTCGCTTCATTGGAGCCATCCGCGTCCATTGTGTACACGTCGCGGTTGACCGGGTTCGGGAAGTTCGGGCTTTCGCGGTAAAACGCGATCTGGGTACCGTCCGCCGACCAGTCCGGCCCACCGTCCGTATCGCTGTTCGTCGTCAGACGTGTCTGATTGTTGCCGTCGGCATCCATCGAGTAGACCTCGTAGTTGCCGTCACGAGTCGTCACGAACGCGATCTTGCCGTTCGCGCCGGGAAAGGCAGCGCGCGCAGTTCCGCCTCCGCTGCTCGCGATGACGAGCAGGGCAAGCGCCACCAGCGCGGCCAACGCGAAGAAGCTACGTGCGGGTAGGTGAGCCAGCATATCGGGCTCCGTTCCGCGGGGCTGACGCTGTCAGAAGGCCTACGATACATCGCCGCGGGGGGCCTGTCAAGCGCGTTCCGGGCGCTTCTCGGCGCCCGTCGCGGCGGCAACACGATCGCTGCGGTATAGTGAACGCACGATGAGTGAACTTACGGACCGGATAGACCAGCTCTCCTCCCGCATCAGTCACGTTCTGGTGCGTCTTTGACATCCCCACACTAGAGCAAGAAGCCAAACGCCTCGAAGAAGAGTCTGCGAAGCCTGACCTCTGGAACGACTCGCAGGCCGCGCAATCGACGATGAAGCGGCTAGCCGACGTCACGGCGCGCATCGCGACGTGGCGCGGGCTGGAGCGCCGGGCTGCGGAAGCGAAGGAACTTGTCGAGCTGGCGGAAGCGGAGAGCGACGCAACGCTCGCCGAAGAGGTTACGCGCGAGGTCGATGCACTCGCAACCGAACTCGACAAGCTCGAGTTTGAGCTGACGTTTGCCGGGCAATACGATTCGCGCGACGCGATCCTCGCGGTGCACGCCGGCGCCGGTGGCACGGAATCACAGGACTGGGCCGAGATGCTGCTACGCATGTACTTACGCTGGGGTGAACGCCACGGCTTCGCCGCACAGATCATCGACATGACGCAAGGCGAGGAGGCCGGCGTCAAGAGCGCGACGCTGGAGATCCGCGGCGCGCTTGCCTACGGCTATCTACGCTCCGAACGAGGGGTGCACCGCCTGGTGCGCATCTCTCCGTTCGATGCGGATCACGCGCGGCATACGTCGTTCGCGCTTGTTGAGGTGATGCCGGAGGCGGAGAGCGCGGCCGAAGTAAAGATCGACCCCGACGATCTACACATAGATGTCTTCCGGGCGAGCGGACACGGCGGTCAGAACGTCCAGAAGAACTCAACTGCTGTGCGGATCACGCACATTCCGAGCGGTATCGTCGTGACCTGCCAGAACGAGCGCTCACAGGGCCGCAACAAGGACCTGGCGCTCAAGGTGCTCGAGGCACGCCTGCTTGAGAAGGAAGTCGCCGAACACGCGAAGGGACGCGCGAAGATCAAGGGCGACCATGTTTCGGCAGAGTGGGGGAACCAGATCCGCAGCTACGTGCTGCACCCATATAAGATGGTGAAGGACCACCGTACGAACTTCGAAACAAGCGACGCGGAAACTGTCCTCGAAGGTGATCTGGACGGCCTCATGACGGCGTACTTGAAGTCGATCATGGGTTCGGAGGGAGCTTGAAGCGAACGCTCGTTGGCGCGCTGACATTGCTCGCGCTATCAATCGCTTCGCGCGGTTTCGTTGGCGCGCAGTCCGCGATCGAAGTCACCAACAGCAGCGCGCAGAGTAGCTTCCCTGACGGTGTACAGTTCAACCTTCGAGCGACCGCCAGCGCCGGCGTCGACGACGCGCGCTTGATCTACGAGATCGGAATCGAGGGCATCCGCAACACGTCGATCCCGCAATGCAGCGGCACGACGACGAGAACCTGCAACGCTCAGCTCTCCGGCGGTCCACGCGACACGATCATTCCAGGCGCGGAGATCACGTACTTCTGGCGTCTGACCTCTGGCGACGCAACGCTGGAGACCGCGCCCGCGACAGTCGTATACGAGGACAGTCGCTTTGACTGGGAGACGCTGACGGTAGGCAACATGACGCTCTGGTATTACGGTAGTGAAGACGACGCAAGAGAGATCCTGGATGCGGCGTACGAAAGCGAGCAACAAAGTAGCGCGTTGTTGCAAACGACTGTCGATTACCCGGTGAAGGTCTTCCTGTACGCCACGGCAGAGGACATGCAGCCCGCTATTCTATCCGACAACGATGAGGGCGTCGTAACCCTGGGAGAAGTGGTCTACTCGGACACGGCGATGGTAGCTGCTGACTCGGCGCCTGAGGAAATCGCCCGCCACGAAGTGGCGCACATTGTTCAGCGAGCTGCGCTGACGGGGCCGTACAACGCGCCCGATTGGGCTATCGAGGGGATGGCGGTGTACATGCAGTCCGAGCCGCTCAGCAATCAGCGGGACGCCATCGATTCGGCGATACAGAGCAACAGCGTACTGTCCGTACGC
>JBKKBW010000598.1:0-1275 GCA_046713635.1 Dehalococcoidia bacterium | reverse complement strand
GGCCTACGCCGCCGCCGCTATCGAGTGTCGTAATGCTGTTTCCAGTGGTCAGTCCGCTGCTTCTAGAAAGCAGGACCAGACCTATCGCCGCTACGAAGGCAAAGCCAAGCCGGGCATATACGTTCATTGAGCTACCCACAGTGTGTCCCGAGCACGACCAACATCAGCGCCTTCCTAGCGCTCTCCCCACGGAGTTCACAGATATGTTAGCTCGCGCCGCATGGCAAACCATCTACGTCAGACCCTCTCGGCATTGCAATTTTCTAACAGAGCCATCAGCCAACACTTCGCGGCGGGCGGGTAGGGTGACGCCTTGTACGCTCCCTAGTCCGGTTCAGACTCGAAAGGGTCGAGTGAGAGTCCTCGGTTACTGCACCTGATCGAGGTACTCGGAGATGCCAAGTGCCGTGCGATCACCCATCTTGTACTCGGTCATGCCTTCGCCGATATGGGTGATCATGCCAGCGCGCCGGTTGCGCAGCGGGATGTAACCCAGCACGTTGCCCTCGATGACAAGCTCCTCGCCGCTCTGCGTGCCGATGCGCGCCGTCATGCGCTTGTGCTGACGATCGCCGTCCGTGAATTCCGAATCGAGATCGACCTTCACGATGCGGTCGAAACCTTCGCCGCGAATCACGACGCCGTTCTGGGCGGCAGGGCCGTTCGCTTCCCGCGTGATCTCGGAAACCATGATGCCCAGGTCGGGGCCGAACGTGCACGTGAGCCATCGATACGAGTGGATCGCTTGCCAGTAGCGCGGGCCCCAGGAGTGGTCGCGCAGACCTGTGCCGTCGATCTCCAGCGTTTCGCCGTCGATGGTAATCGTCCCGTAGGTGCGCATGTGCTGCTCGTAGTGCGCGCGGGCGAACGACTTCTCCTCGCTGTCCGCATCGGCCTGGCTGCCCGCGCTGCCGTATACCGGCCCGACGGCCTCGTGCGTAATATCGACGGTCACGCGCTTCTTCGGGTTGTTGCGGAAGGCGTCGCTCGGATCGGCCATCTGCGACGGGTTGGTCAGGAACACCGCGCCGCCGTCAAACGTCGAACGATGCTTGAGAAGCGGCTCCAGTATCTCGAACTTCATGCCGCCTGCGTCCATCGCGTCGTTATGCTCAATCTGCGGCCGCAGGTAGTTGAACAGCACCTCGCCCGTGGGTAGATAGAGCGTGAGCGTGACCTCTGCGTAGCCCTCGTTCGCGCGGTTGCCAATGCGGACGAAGCCACCCTGCTTGCGCTGGTGGTCGAAGAAGTTGAAGTACATGCTCTCGTTGAAGT
>JBKKBW010000597.1:0-5195 GCA_046713635.1 Dehalococcoidia bacterium | reverse complement strand
GCGGCCTTGCGCGACGAGTCGATGTCGAGGACGCCGGCCAGGTACGCGGGCTGGTTTCCGACGATCCCAACTGTCCTGCCCGCCATGCGTGCCATCCCGCAGACGATGTTCTGGGCGTAGTACTCATGCACTTCCATGAAGTCGCCGCCATCGACGACGCGGTAGATGACATCTCGGATATCGAACGGGCGGTTCGCGTCGTCTGGAACGACGCGCAGCATGTCCTCATCGCGCCGGTTGACGTCGTCGCCCGTTTCCATCAGCGGAGGGTCTTCCATGTTGTTCAGCGGTAGGAATGACATGAGGCGACGCACTTCCTGCAGGCATTCCTCCTCGTTTTCCAGCGCGAAATGGCAGACACCGCTGCGGCTAGCATGCACCATGGCGCCGCCCAGGTCGTCGTGTGTGACTTCTTCGCCTGTGACCATCCGAATAACGTCCGGGCCGGTGATATACATCTGTCCTTGGCCCTTGGTCATGAAGACAAAGTCGGTGATCGCCGGCGAATAGACAGCGCCACCAGCGGCTGGCCCCAGCACGACCGAGATCTGCGGCACGACGCCCGAAGCCTGGACGTTGCGCCAGAAGATCTCGCCATAGCTGGCGAGGCCATCGACCCCTTCTTGCACGCGCGCCCCGCCGCCGTCATTCAGACCGATGACAGGTGCGCCGCTCTTGAGCGCCAGGTCCATGATCTTGATCACCTTTTCGCCCATCTGCGCGGACAGCGAACCGCCGACCACCGTAAAGTCCTGCGAGAAGACATACACAGAACGGCCGTCGATCTTGCCCCAGCCAGTAACAACGGCTTCGGCCTGGACCTTCGTTTTGCTGAAGTGTGTCCCTGCTAGGAGGACGAGCGCATCGAACTCTTCGAACGAGCCTTCGTCCAGGAGCAGGTGGATGCGCTCGCGGGCGGTGAGCTTCTCTCTCTCATGCTGCGCGTCGATGCGTGCTTTGCCGCCGCCGGCCCGCGCCAGCTCGTGGAGACGCTGAAGTTCGTCTACTTGCTCTTCATTCGTAGGCATGATTAACCCCCGTGGTTCAGCGCTCCACGCTACCACGGGGTCTCAGGTCGGGCAAGATGCTGGCTCTCGTGGGTTCGAAGGCGCATTGGAGCCGCGGCCTGGCTACTCGGGAGTCACGCAGCAGGGAAGGTGAACGCGTAGAGCGACAGCCCATCGCTCGTTGTCACGAGCGTCAGATCGCGGGTGTCGAGGTGCGGTTGCTACGGGGCGAGCGGCGTTTCGGTGGCTTCCGGCGTCGGAGTCTCGTCGTCGCCGATGTCATCGATCCCTTCCTCGATTTCTTCGCCGATCTCCTCGCCTATTCGTTCTGTCGTTTCTAGAGCTTGATCGAGGTTCTGGCCGATCGTGTCGTCGTCGTCGCAAGCGACTGCAAACACGGAACCAACGACGAGAACGGCACCTGCCATAGTCAGAGCTACACCTTTGCGCATCCCAGGCCTCCTGTACGCGTGCTAGCGGCCCGATCTGGTTCGACCTGAGCCCGCCTTCATCGTAGGCAGGCGACCAGGGCTATGGCCATGCCGGAATGATGCCTAGGCTTCAATGCAATGGCGTTGCAATGTTTTTCGCCATTCGCATCACGTTCTTGTTAGGATAGACACCGTCAGCCACGGAGAGCTAGGGCATGCCAGAAGAACACCACGCACCCAAACAGACCACGCCGAAAGTCCTGGGCGACTACCTAGAAGCGATGAGCAGGCCTGTCTTCCAGACTGGCATGTCATGGAAGGTCGTCGATAGCAAGTGGCCTGGCATCCGCGCCGCGTTCAAAGACTTCGATGCGAACAAGGTCGCGCGCATGGGCGACCCCGAGATCGACAGGCTTGCGACCGACACGCGCGTCATCCGCAACCGGCGCAAGATTGCCGCGATCGTGGGGAACGCGTATCGCATGATCGAGCTGGAGCGCGAGCACGGCTCGTTCAAGAAGTATCTCCGCTCGCACGACGACTTCGAGGCCCTGGTCAAGGACCTACGCAAGCAGTTCAAGTTCCTCGGCGACATGGGCAGCTACCTCTTCCTCTACTCGGTGCGCGAGAAGGTGCCATCTTGGGAAGAGTGGTGCCACCGAGACGCAGGCGGGCGGAAGCGCTAGCGCCGCCGTGCGTTCGTTCTGCGCGCGGGCTTCCGAGCGCTCGCCTTGCGCTTCGGAGCCGGCGCAGCCGTGCGGCCGTTAGCTGATGACTTCGTTGCGCCGTTCTTGCTCACGCGCGTCTTCTTCGCCGCCGAGGCCTTGCCGTCCGCACTCGCCTCGATCTTCACGAGACGGTCCTTGATCGATTTGTGCTCCTCGCGTAGCTTGTCCAGTTCCTCGCGCAGCTTCTTGATCTCCTCGCCCTTGTCGCGCCCCTCGCGCAATCGCGCCGCAACTTCCCGCGAGCGGCGGATCACGCGCCCGTCCAGGTCGCGATCGGCTGTGCGCGAGAGCGCGCCGATCGCACGATCTTCGCCGAGCTGCTCCAGCGCGCCGATCGCCGCAATCTTCACACGCAGGTCCGGATCGTCCAGCAACTCGGTCAGCCTATCGAGCGCGGCTTCCTTGTTGTCGACAAGCTTCGCGAGCCGCGCGATGCACATGGTTGCCGCCGTGCGCACCTGCGGCGACTTCCCGTACACCGTCCACTCGACCGCGAGCGGGAGCGCGCGCTGGTCGCGCAGCTCCGCGAAGCCGGTGAACGCCATCAGGCGGATCACGTCGTTATGGGATTCCTTCTTCAGTTGCGCCTGCAGCGCGGCGAACGCCCGTTTCGATCGCGTCTTCCCAATCGATGCGGTCGCCTCCGCTTCGGCGTAGTACGATTTGTCGCCCTTCTTCAGCACTGCCTCGAGCGCAGCTGCGGCCTTCGCGCCGCGTTCCAGCGGAGCCTCGTCGCGGAACTCGCCCAGCGCAGCAAAGACAGCGCGCCGCGCGCGCGCGTTCGCGACGGTCGTGCAGGCGAGCAGCGCTTCGAGCGCTGCTTCTGTGCCCATCGAGCCGAGCGCTCGTGCCGCGCGTCCCTGCACCGCAAAGAACTTGTCCTTCAGCACAGCGTCCTTCAGCGCATCGACCGCTTCCTTCGTGCCCAGCTTCGCCAGCGCGCTGGCCCCGTCGATACGCCCGAGCACGTCGCCGTCATGCTTGAGCTCGTAGACGAGCTGTTCAGCGCTCTTCTTGAACTCGACCGTCTTGAGCAGCCAGCCGCCGTAGTCGAAGCAGACCAGCTTCGGCTTCTCCGGCAGCGAGAAGTAGAAGCTCTGCTCCCGCTCGTGGATCTCGATGCGGTAGAGCTCGTTCTCCTGCCCGTCGTAGCCGAAGTTCACGTCGACAGGTGTATGAAACACCTCCGCCGTCCTGTGCTCGCTCGACTGCGTTTGCTTGACGGTAAGCTTGCCTTGCTTTGTCTTGTCGTCGAACTCGAACGAGACGTTGAACTGCGGATGTCCCGCGCCGTAGACCCACTGCTCGAAGAAGCGGTCCATGTTGCGCCCGGTCGCCTCTTCGATCGAGCGCTGCAGGTCCGGCGTGGTGACGTTGCCGCCCTGGTGTTTCGCCACGTAGTGCCGGATCGACTTCCAGAACAGCTCGTCGCCCAGGTTGTAGCGCAGCATGTGCAGCACCCAACCACCCTTTTCGTAGAACTGGCGGTCGAACAGGTCGATTGGCTCGTTATACACGTTGTCAACGATCGGCCGGCGGTAGCGACGCGTGTCGTCTCCCAGGTAGATCTCCTGGTTGATGCGCATCTCGTAGCGGAGCACGTCGACGCCGCGGTGGTGCTCCGCAAAGAGCTCGTCGAAGTACGTCGCAAAGCCCTCGTTTAGCCATCCGTGCGCCCAGTCGCGGCACGTCAGCAGGTCACCGAACCACTGGTGTGCCAGCTCGTGCGCGACCAGGCCGTCGGTGTTGTCGGCGGCGTCCGGCTCCGCTTTCTTGTCGAACAGGCAGGTATCGGTCAGCGTCGTCGCGCTCACGTTCTCCATCCCGCCGAAGATAAAGTCCCCGACGCACACCTGTGCGTACTTGGCGTAGGGGTAGGGGACGCCCGTGCGTTCGCCGAAGAAACGCAGCATCTCCGGCGTCCGCCCCAGCGCGGGCTTCGCCTGGCTCTCGCGGCCCTTCTGCACGTAGTACTGCACAGGAATGCCATCTACCTTCTCGGTGATCTCCGCGAAGTCCGCCGCCGCGACGCTGAGCAGGTACGCGACGTGCGGCCGCGACTGGTAGAAGTGGAAGGTACGCGTCTTCTTCGATTTATTTTCGTCAATGCTGATCAGCTCGCCGTTGCCTACTGCCGTCAGCGGCGTTGGGACGGTGACGATCAGCTCGCTCGTCGCCATCTCGTTCGGGAAGTCGACGCAGGGGAACCAGTGGCGCGAGTCTTCGTCCTGCCCCTGGCTCCAAACCTGGACGGGCTTCTTCGGATAGCCCTTGTCCGGCCCGATGAAGTAGAGGCCGCGCCTGGGGATGGCTGAGTACTCCACGACAGTGGTCAGCTCTTCGCCGGCCTTGCGTCCTTCACCGAGCTCAATGCGCAGCTTGCCGTCGTCGTACGTGTACGGCAGCGGCCTTTCGGATCCTCCCTCACCCCCGGCCCCTCTCCCTCGGCGAGGGCGAGGGGAGGCCGCGCCGCTCGCCGCAAGCTTCACGCTCTTGATCGTCATCTCGACAGCGTCGAACTCTACGTGCGTTACGCCGTCGTTGATCGGCACGAACGTCGTGTGCGCCGCGCCCTCGATGCGCTTCGCCTTCGGGTCGATGCTGACGTCCAGCTTGATGTGGCGCACGTCGACCACGCGGTCGCGCGCGTAGTGGGGCGTATCGCCCGGCAACGCAAACGGCCGCTGGGCCGATCCGCCGTTGCGGACGCCGAGCGCACCCGCCGCGCCAAACACGCCACCACAGTAGTCGAACTCTCGATCAGTCATAGAAACACCTCACGAAACTGCGTCACCCTGAGCACCGCCCGTGGCGGTAGCGAAGGGTCTAGCCCCTCGCGATAGACCTTTGTCCTGTAGGCGAGGCTTTCCAGCCTCGCGTCGTCCTAGTGTAGGGGCCTGCGCGCCAGCACGCGCGCTGATGCTAAGAATAGCGACCCTCCCTCGGCTCGGCTAGTGCGGGCGCTGCGGCGCTCTCTAGAACGGCTAGCCGTAGTCATGACGTTCCCCCTTCCCCTTTAGGGAAGGGGG
>JBKKBW010000596.1:0-2179 GCA_046713635.1 Dehalococcoidia bacterium | reverse complement strand
GGACGCACACGCACGCCGGGCCGGTGGGGCTGGCATTCCAAATCGACGACCAGCTGCTCGACGTGACCGCGCGTCATATTGCAGACGCGATAACGACCGCGCACGAGTCGAGGCGGCCGGCGGTGCTCAAGATCGGCAGCACGACGGTTGATTCAGTGTCGCAGAACCGGCGGCATCCCGACTGGCCGCGCGATACGTCGCTGACCGTGCTGCTGGTGGACGACCCTAACCCCGCGCAACCGCCGATCGCGGCTCTGATCAACTTCGCCTGTCACGCGACCGTGCTCTACAAGACGAACTTGCTTGTTTCGGCGGACTACCCGGGTCACGCCGTCCGCGCAGTCGAGCGGCTGTTCCCTGGTATCGGGAGCATGTTCCTGAACGGCGCCTGCGGTGATGTCAATCCGGCCTGGATCGAGCAGGACCACTTCGAGGCGCAGCGTGTGGGCACGATCGTCGGCGCGGCAGCGGCAAGGCTAGCGGGTGAGCTTCGCCCACTGGGCAACAGGCACGTCGTGCACAACATCCGCTGGAACGAGCACTTGGACCAGCCCGTAACCGCGGGCGAGCTCATCGAGAACGTACGGCTGCGCTCCGCATCGCGCAGCGTCGAGCTTCCGGTCAAGACGTTCCTCGATGACGCAGAGTACGAATCGACGCTGAGCGAGCTCGACGCCCGTGTCCAGACCGACGACATCGAGCAGCGGCGGCGCGCGCAGGAGCAGATTAGCCGCCTCCGCATGGAGCAAGAGGTCGCGCGCGATATGGCGAAGCGCGGTACCGCCATACTTCACCCTGAAGTCATGGCCATCGGTCTCTCGCCGGATGTTGCGCTACTTGCGCTCCCAGGCGAGTTCTTCGCCGAAACAGCGGCCGACATCCGCGCGCACGCCGGCCTGCGCTACCTGCCGATCGCGTGCTACGCGAATCACTACATCGGCTACGTCGTCCCCGCGAGCGCGACAGCCGAGGGCGGCTACGAGGCGGGCATCACGATGGTCGGGCCGGAGGGCGACGGCATCGTTCGCCGCGCTTCGGTGGAGCTGCTCGCGGAGGTGACCGCGTGAGCGAGCCGAGCGGTGCTGGATGGCCATATGTTCCATCACTCTTAAATGGATGTGATGCCGGGTCAGATCCATTCTATTGGGACACCCTATTCCTACGGGCCGAGCTATGGGACGAGGACTACGATCCCAATGTCCCGTACTGGTTGCGAGCGCGAGCAATCTCCGAGAAGTTGCCCGGTACCGTTACTGAACGTCAGGTCGTCGCTGCAATTTCGGAATGGAGTGAGAATAACACGGAGTCATTGTCTGAAGTGGTACCTTTGGTCGCCCGCATCAAGAACGGCGACCTTTCCGTGATGGAGTGGCGCCCAGTAAAGCGTCTTCTTCAACTTTGCCGCAGTAGGGTTCGACCGCTCTCCGCGGTGTTGCCGGGGGACGTTGTGGACTCGGACTGGAAGTCCTGGGCCCTTGCGGCGATGCTCCTGTCATTCAATGCGGAAGCGCAGAGTGCTTGTTATGCGAAAGCGAGGCAGCTCTGCTCTAGTCCCGAACTAGCTGCCGATCATGCGCGTACCTTAAGTGCTGTGGGTTGCCCTACTGAAGCGTTGGCGGCGCTTGCCGAAGGAGCGGCCTGTCGCCCGGGTGTAATAGCCTTGCAGATTGGTGATAGCTTGAGCGATAAGCTACCAGCTTTGAGACTCGATGCCTACCAACAGTCTGTGGAGCTCTCTCCAAATCCGCGGATTCAACTAGAGCTCGGATGTCTCTTGCTCGCACGCTCTGGCGTTGCGATACAGGACCTAGAAACAGCATACCCGTTTGCGATCTTTGACGATGAGAGCGACATTCTTGTGAAGTCGCGGATCGACGACAATCTCGATGAACACCTGACGGCCTTTGATGGCAACATAGGACGACTCGCACTTCGGGCCCTAGGTCGAGCCCAGGACTTCTTCTTCAGGTTTGAGCAAGGCTTCTCCACCAGTACTAATCCGGCCGGCTATACCTATCGCGAAGCTTGGATCTACGCCGAGCTTGCAACTGTAGCGCTGGCTCTGGCGTTCGCTAGCCTCAGTAAGGCACCGAGCCAGAAGTACACGGATGGAGCGTATGCCTGCTTTGATTTGCTCCAAAACTGGTTCGACTGGCGCCAGGATGACCTGCCTCAATTA
>JBKKBW010000595.1:0-6236 GCA_046713635.1 Dehalococcoidia bacterium | reverse complement strand
ATCATGACAACCGCTGACTTCGTCTCCTTGCCCGCCCCGCGCGTGCCGGTAATCGATCGTTGCGATGTGCTTGTCGTGGGCGGAGGTTCGGCTGGACTCGCGGCCGCGATCGCCGCGAGGCGCCAGGGCGCTGATGTCGTGCTCGTCGAGCGCTATGGCTACCTCGGCGGCCTAGCCTCTGGCGGCCTCATCGTCCTGCTGCTCACGTTGGATGACGGCGCGGGCAAACAGGTGATCGCAGGCCTCTGCCAGGAGCTCGTCGAGCGGCTGGGTGCGCGCGGCGCATGCTTTTTCCCACCGAAAGGCGAATGGGCCGACCCAAACGAAGCACTCGTGCAGCAATATCAGCGTTGGGGACTCGTCTGGGGTTCGGCGCCGCACAAAGTCCGCTACTCCGTGGCGTACGATCCCGACGAGTTCAAGTTCGTCTCGAACACGTGGATCGCGGAAGCGGGCGTTCGCCTGCTCTACCATCGCTGGGCGTCCGACATCGTGAGAGACGGCGATAAGATCACGCACGTGGTATTCACATCGAAGGCTGGGCACCAGGCGATCGCGTGCGATACGGTCATCGACGCCACGGGCGACGGCGATGTCTTCGTGCTCGCGGGCGAGCAGTTCGAATCGGAGCAGGTGCATCCATGGCTCTGGTTTCGCATGGCCGGCGTCGATGTCGACACTGCGAAGGACGAACGAGGCGCATACTTCTTCCGGACCGTCTTCCCGGACCAAGCCCTGTTGCCCTGGGGCGCCACGGAGCGCATCGACCGGCGCATTGATGCAACGAATCCCAGCGACCTCACCCACGCGGAGATCGAGTGCCGCCGGATGGTGATGGAGGAAGTCGACCGCCTGCGCGCGCAGGTTCCCGGCTTTGACAAGTCATACCTTACCGACGTTGCGCTAACGCTGGGGATCACCGAGTCACGACGGCTCGTCGGACGCTACGTGCTCAATCGCGATGACCTCAACCAGCCGTTCGCTGACGTGATCGCGGAGACCGGGCACTGGACCAAGTACGACTGCACCTACCAGATCCCATACCGATCACTCCTGCCGCAGCGCACCAGCAATTTGCTGGCGGCAGGACGCTGCATCAGCGTCGACCATCGAACCCACCACGCGACGAAGGAAATCCCGGCCTGCTTCGCGACGGGCGAGGCAGGCGGTATCGCCGCGGCGCTCTCGCTCTCGCGCAAGACGGCGCTGGCGGAGCTGGATGTCTCAGAGTTGCAAAGCGCGCTGGTTAAGGCTGGTGCGCTGTTGCCGTCAGGCTAGCAGCCGCCCTAGGCCCAGGCCGCCATCGACCAGGATGTAGTCGCCCGTGATATATTCGGCGTCATCGGACGCCAGGAACAACGCCAGATTCGCAACGTCCTTCGGCTCCCCGACGCGCCCTAACGGAATGGACTGGCCGCGGTTCTGCTCCCGCATCATCTGCATGATCGGGGCAGTGAGCGGCGTATCGATCAGGCCGGGGCCGATCGAGTTCGCCGTGATCTTGTGCATTGCCAGCTCGACCGCCATCGCCTCGGTCAGCATCTTGACGCCCGCCTTGGCAGCATAATACGCGGGCATCATCGCGCCCGGGCGGACTGCAGCGAGTGACGCAGTCGTAATCAGCCGGCCGCCGTGCCCCTGCTTCACCATCTGTTTGGCCGCGGCCTGACAGGAGAAGAAGACGCCGGTCAGGTTCGTATCGATAACGGCGTTCCAGTCTTCCTCGCTGTAGTCGAGGAACGGCGCGAAGCGGCCGATGCCCGCGTTCGCTACCAGGATGTCGATCTTGCCGAGCGCCGCGACGGCCTCCTGCACGATGCGCTCGCAATCCGCGCGCTTCGTCACGTCCGCTGCTAGCGCGATCGAACGATGCTCGAAGTGTTCGACTTCCTTCGCGACGGCCTGCGCGCCCTCCACGTTCATATCTGCAACAGCAACGTCGGCGCCTTCTTCAGCGAATCGGTTTGCGATTCCGCGGCCGATGCCGGAGCCACCACCGGTAATGAGCGCAACTTTGCCCGCGAGACGCATATGTCGATCGCCTAGGGCGGTGTTTGCTGCGTGGCCGGAGGCGGGAGTACAGCGCCATTGCCGCTGAACGAAAACGGCGGATACTCGTCGACGAGAGACGCCATGTAAGCTAGGAGCCTTGCGTTCCAGCGGAGGTAGCCTCGAATGAAGTCAGCCGCCCACTGAGGATAGGAGCCGCTTGCCAAGATCGATATCGCCGCGATTATCCAGACGACAGCGAAAGCGATCCCTATCAAGCCGAGCACGATCGCGTGCGGTATTGCGAGGATGATTCGCAGCAAGGCCTGGCCGACAGACGGCGAGCCGTTCGGCGTCACATTGAGCTGGACGACTTCCTCCGGACCTTCGGTCTTGAGCTTGTCTGTAGCCAGGGCCATATACGCGTAGAACATCATGACGTATCGTAGCCACTTTATCGGCCCGGTCTGTGCGTCATCGAGATACTTCTGCGGCCCCTTTTGTGCGATCATCACGGCCGCGACTACCGGCAGAATGAGATACGCGCCTCCAAAGACGATGCTCCCTATCTGAAGGATAGCCAGGACAAACACGATGACTACGCGAAGAACAACCTGGGCCTTATCGAACTCCCTGGGCATCTGAATGTCGAACTCGGCGGGGTAGGCCATGGTGCGCCTCCTCTAGGAATCTCCTGGTATCGCCGAGATAGTACTCGACCGCCGGAAGGTTGTCTACCATCGGATGTCACTGTTGCGCGGCTTAGCGCGAAGCTGCTTCACTGCGCGCGCAATGCCGCGTGTCATCGACACCTGGGTCAACGTCAACATGGGCTCCCGCGACCGGCCGGAGTACCTCGTGCGCGTCGGGCAGGACTACTTCAAGCGCGAAGAGGAGATGTTCCAAGACATCTCGCCCAACGAGCTGCTCGAAGCGATGGACGGCGCTGGCGTCGAGAAGGCGATCTTAAGCACGACCGCCGAGAAGCCGTCGGCTGTTGTGCTCGCGTTCGCGGAGCAGCATCCAGACCGCTTTGCGCTGTCGGCGCAACTCGACCCGCGGCGCGGTATGAAGGCGGTCCGCGCGCTGGAATCGCTCGCACGGTCGCAGCCTGTTGTGCTGGCACGCATCATGCCGTTCCTGATCAACCTACCGCCGGACGATCGCGTCTACTACCCGGTCTACGCGAAGTGCATCGAGCTAGACGTGGCGATCTCGATCAACACGGGCATCCCCGGCCCGCCGATGCCCGGCAAGTGCCAGGACCCGATGTACTTAGACGAGGTCTGCCTGTTCTTCCCCGAGCTTAAGCTCGTCATGGCGCATGGCGCCGACCCGTGGTGGTCCGTGGCGATACGATTGATGCTGAAGTATCCCAACCTCTACATGCAGACCTCGGCCTATTCACCGAAGAACCTACCCAACGAGTTGATCCACTACATGAACACGCGAGGCCAGGACAAAGTCATGTTCGCGTCCGACCATCCGGTGCTGCCGTTCGAGCGCTGTATCGCCGAAGCCGAAGCGCTCGACTTCCGCGAAGGTGTGCTCGACAAGTACCTCTACGCCAACGCGCAGAAGCTGTTCTTTAGCTAGCCGCACACCGCACCTTCGCTCGCAGAAGACACCAGGCGTGCGTACTTAGCAAGGGCACCGCGAGCGTATCGAAGCGGCGGCGGCGTCCACGACGCGAGGCGGCGGTCGATCTCCGCTTTATCGACGTGCAGCTCGAGTGTCTTGTTGATCGCATCGACGGTGATCTCGTCGCCGTCCTGGACGATCGCTATCGGGCCGCCGACCTGTGCTTCGGGCGCGACGTGGCCGACCATGAGCCCGCGCGACGCTCCGGAGAACCGGCCATCTGTCACCATCGAGACGTCCTCGCCGAGGCCCTGGCCGACGATCGCGCTGGTCACCGCAAGCATCTCGCGCATGCCGGGGCCGCCCTTCGGGCCTCCGTAGCGGATAACGCAGATATCGCCAGCCTTGATCTCGCGGCGGTCGACGGCGTCGAAGCACGCCTCTTCGCCATCGAAGACGCGAGCGCGGCCGCGCCGCTGGAGCTGCTGGACGCCCGCGACCTTCGCAACTGACCCCTCGGGCGCGAGGTTGCCGCGCAGCACAACGATCGTGCTGCCGCCCGACAATGCGTCTTCGACCTTGTGGACGACCTTACCGTCCGGCAGAACATCGAGGGCGTTCAGGTTTTCGGCCATCGTCTTGCCGGTGACTGTCATTGGACTGCCGTGCAAGAACCCGCCCCGCAGGAGCTCCTTCAACACGACGGGCACGCCGCCCATTTTGTGCAGGTCGAGCATGACGTACTTGCCGCCCGGCTTGAGATCGGCGATGTGCGGCGTACGCTGACAGACCGCATCGAGGTCATCGATTGTGAGCGGGACTTCTGCCTCGCGCGCGATAGCGAGCAGGTGCAGCACGGCGTTCGTCGAGCCGCCGACTGCGACGGCGACAGCCATCGCGTTCTCGAGCGCTTCCCTCGTGACAATATCGCGCGGCCGGATGCCCAACTCGAGCATGTTGAGCACGGCTTCGCCGGTACGGCGGCAGACGTCAGCCCGCGCAGGATCGACTGCGGGGAAGGAGGCGCTACCCGGCAGCGCCAAGCCGATCGCCTCGCTGACGCAGGCCATCGTGTTCGCGGTGAACATGCCGCCGCAGGAGCCAGCGCCCGGACAGGCCACGTGCTCCAGCTCGCGCAGGTCGGCGTCGGACATGTTGCCAGCACTGTGCGCGCCGACACCTTCGAACACATCCTGGACGGTGACATCACGGCCCTGGAACGTGCCGGGCATGATCGAGCCGCCGTAGAGGAAGGCGCCAGGCAGGTTGACGCGCGCCAGGCCCATCATCAGGCCGGGTAGGGTCTTGTCGCAGCCGCCGATGGCAGCCAGACCATCGTAGGCGTGGCCAAGCATCATCAGCTCGACGGAGTCGGCGATGACCTCGCGGCTGACGAGCGAGGCCTTCATACCTTCGTGGCCCATCGCCATGCCGTCGCCGACAGCGATCGTCGCGAACTCGCGCGGGGTGCCGCCTGCGGCCGAGACGCCCGCCTTGACGTGCTGCGCCTGCGCGCCGAGCGAGATGTTGCAGGGCATGGCCTCGTTGCCGGCATGGCCGACGGCGACGATCGGCTTGGCGAGGTCGGCGTCGGTGAGGCCCATTGCGTAGAAGTAGGAGCGGTTGGGCGCGCGTTCGGCGCCCTCGGTCACCTGCCAGCTACGCGGCTTGATGTTGGCACGTGTCTCAGTGGTCATGGCGGGCCTCTCCTTAATTCAATCCGAAATTGAATTCGCGTTTTTTTATTTTTTCACATCTGGACAGATTCAATTTCGCGGCCCTTTTTCTGCACGATTTGCGGCTGATCTCGTCCGGGCCGGTGCGCCCGTCCGGGTGCCCCAGTGTAGCGAGATTCGCTGCCGGGCATGGTGACGACGCGATACATGACACGATAGTAGGCGAGACGCGGAATATCTCCAAGCGTTTGATGTCACTCTGGAGCATTTCAGCCCGTCAGCCAGTCAGCCGGTCAGCGTCGCAGTAGGCCGCGCCGGGGGCAACAGGGCGGCCGCATGGCCGCCCCTACAGTGTGATCCGAGTGGCCTGTAAGATGGTGGCGTTATGGCGGAACCGCGCAGCCAGTACGCCAGAACAGGAAATGGCCCGCGGATCGCGTATCAGCGCCAGGGCAGCGGACCGCCGCTCATTCTGTTGCATGGATTCATCGTGGACCGTCGTATGTGGCGACCGCAGATGGAGGACCTGAGCCGCGACTTCGATGTGATCGCCTGGGACGCGCCGGGCTGCGGTGAGTCATCTGACCCAGGTGAGGAGTTCACCATGTCGGAGTTCGCAGACTGCCTCGCCGGGCTGATGGGAGATGCGGGTGTCTCCTCGGCACACATGCTCGGCCTGTCGTGGGGCGGAACGCTGGCGATTGAGTTCCACCGCAAGTACCCGGGCAGCGTGCGGTCGTTGATCCTGGCCGGTACGTATGCGGGATGGACGGGCTCCCTAGGTCAGGAGGCTGCGGCGCAGCGGTTAGGGAGATGCCTGCGAGAGTCGGAGTTGCCGGCCAAAGACTGGGTGCCCAGGTGGGTGCCCGGCGCATTCTCGGATAGCGCACCAAAGGTGTTGTTGGACGAATTCGCATCGATCATGTCGGACTTCCATCCCGTGGGCTTCCGGGCCATGTCACGGGCGGTGACGCCTGATTTCTCCGACAC
>JBKKBW010000594.1:0-1491 GCA_046713635.1 Dehalococcoidia bacterium | reverse complement strand
AAGACCGCCGCCTGCGTGCTGCTCTTTGCGCTCGGCCGCCCCGCCCTCCCTGTCGATACGCACGTCCACCGCGTCGCCAAACGTCTAGGCCTCGTACCAGAAAAGTCGACGGCGGAGCAGGCGGCGCTACTGCTCGAAACGACGGTCCAGGCGGACGATGTCTACGTGTTCCACATTCAGCTCATCAAGCACGGCCGCCGCACCTGCCATGCCCAGCGGCCAAAGTGCACCGAGTGTCCACTGAGGGACCGGTGTCCGAGCGCCGCGCTGTTCCTCAAGACCAAGCGCACGACCGTAGCTCCCCTCTCCCGCAAGCGGGAGAGGGGCCGGGGGTGAGGGACGCTACAGCTCCAAAGCCATGTTCGGCCCGTAGTGGTCCCGGCTCGTCTCGCGGAAGCCGCGGCTCTTGTAGAAGCCGATCGAGTCACGCCAGAAGCCCGTTTCAAGGACGGCTTGTCGATAGCCGGACGCGCGCCCTTCATCGAGCAGGCGCCGCAGTATCGCTGTAGCAACACCGCTCCGACGGTCCTTCTTCCGTACAGACATACGCGCAATCCTCGCGATGCCATCGCCCTCGTAGACCAGCACGCCCGTGCCCACAATGGCGCCGCGCAGCTCGGCCACGAGGAAGGTGGCGTCCGCGTACGTCGTTGCGATGTCGTCCAGGTCCGAGTTGATCGTCTCGTTCACAACGCCGAAGTGCTCGCCCAGGCCATCGATAATGATGCGGCGCGCGTCGGCCTGGTCTTCGGGCCGAAACAAGCGAACGACAATTGGCCGGTGCACACCTTCGATAGTACTCCCCTCCTTCTGCTATCATCTAGCATCACCCAGGCCCAAGCCTGGGCTTCGTTGTTCGAGGCGATCCATGCTCCGCATCGGCATTATCAACGTCACAGGCTACATGGGGGCCGAAGCCGCCCGGATCCTGCACGGCCACCCTGAGGTCGAGGTCGTCTCCGTTACGGGCCGCAGCGCGGCGGGCCAGCCGTTGGGCGAAGTCTTCCCGCATCTCGCGCCGCTCGGCCTGACCGTCGAAGCGGAGCTGACAGCGGATATCGATGCCATTGTCTCCGCCCTGCCGCACGCCGCCAGCGCTGAGACACTCGCGCCGTATGCCGACCGTGGCGAGCCCATCGTCGACCTGAGCGCAGACTTCAGGCTGCGCAAGCTGAAGGACTACGAGCGCTGGTACGGCGCGCACCCTGCCGCCCACCTGCTCTCGAAGGCCGTCTTCGGCTTGCCGGAACTGCGGCGCAAAGAGATCGAGTCGGCCAAGCTCGTCGCCGGCCCCGGCTGCCATTCTACGGCCGGTATCCTTCCGCTCGCGCCCGCCGTCCAGCACGGCTTGATCGAGCCCGACGTCATCATCGATAGCAAGAGCGGCATCTCTGGCGCGGGCCGGACGCTCGGGCTGAAGTACCACTTTGCCGAGGCGAACGAGTCGGTGGCGGCGTACGCGCTCGATGGCCACCGCCACCTGCCGGAGAT
>JBKKBW010000593.1:0-4529 GCA_046713635.1 Dehalococcoidia bacterium | reverse complement strand
AACCTGGACCGTTTCGCAGCGCGCGCGCTGCGATTCGAGAAGCATTACGCCGGCTCGCTCCCGTGCATTCCGGCGCGTCACGATATCCTCTGTGGCGCGCTCGACTTCCTCTGGCGCCCCTGGGGTTCGATCGAGATCTGGGAGGAGTCGATCGCGGCTGCGCTGCGTTTGGCGGGCGTCACAACTATGCTCATTTCCGACCACCCGCACCTCTTCGAAACAGGTGGTGAGAACTACCATACGGCGTTTGGCGGCTGGGCGTACGAACGTGGTGGCGAGAGCGACCCGTGGAAAACCCGTCCTGATCCCTCCTGGCTAGGGGCGCCGTCGATGGGGCGCGGGTGGACGCCATACGACAATTCGCGGGGTTACTTCCGCGACGAGCAGGACTTCCCGGGGCCGCGCACCATGGCTGCCGCAGCTCGCTGGTTGGACGAAAACGCAAGTTATCACGATCGCTTCTTCCTCTTTGTAGACGAGTTCGACCCACACGAGCCATTCGACGCGCCAGATGCGTACATGCGCCTGTATGACGAATCGTGGGACGGCCCGCACCTGATCTGGCCGCCGTACGTGAAGGGCGCGCTGGAGCGTGGAGTGCTCGATGAACGCCAGGCGCGGCAGGTGCGAGCGTGCTACGGCGCGAAGCTCACAATGATAGACGCATGGTTTGGCCGCATACTCGATGCGCTTGACCGCAATGACATGTGGTCAGACACGGTGGTGATCGTTTGCACGGACCACGGGCATTACTTAGGAGAGAAGGACATCTGGGGGAAGCCCACCGTCCCGGTGTACGAGCCGTTGGGCCATATTCCGCTGATGATTGCATGGCCCGGCGCTGAGCCAGGGACTTCGGACGCGCTGACGACGAGTGTCGACATCTACGCGACACTCGTCGAGCTGTTCGGCGCCAAGGTCAGCCACAGAACGCACGGCGAGTCGTTGGTACCGTTGCTGAGTGGGAGTTCGGTTCTCTCGCGCGAGCATGTCCTTGCTGGTGTTTGGGGTCGCGAGGTGCACTTGATCGACAAGGACTGGAAGTATGCGCGCGCGCCGGTGGGAGAGAATGAACCACTCTCGATGTGGTCTAATCGCTGGAGTACGATGCCAATTGCGACGAATCCCAAAGTCCGGCTACCGTTGCCTGACGGTCGCGCGCGGCTGGATCGGATGCCGGGGTCGAACGTGCCGGTGATCCGCCAGCCGTTTCGCACGGGCGACATGCTGCCGTACTGGGCGAGCGGGAAATTCAGCGGCAACCACCTCTACAACTTGCATGACGATCCGGACGAGCACGAGAACCGCGCTGGGGAAAGGCAGGAACGCGATGCTGCTGATCAACTGCGCGAGGCGTTGAATGCGATCGAAGCGCCTGACGATCAGCTCGCGCGACTTGGGTTAAGCTAGGCTCTACGTCCAACCTGCGTCGACGAGAAATCGCTCGACCCGAGCGTTGAACTCCTCAGGGCGCTCGAAGTAGGCCGAGTGCCCAGCTTCTGAGATCGCTTCATACTGAGAACCAGGCACTTGTTGATGCGCCAGCTTGATGAACTCGGCCGGCGTGACCGCGTCCTCTTCTCCGACCAGGAACATGATAGGGATGCTTAAGTTGGTCAGCGCCTCAGCCGAGCTGCCTCGATAACCCGGGATGGGCGCGAGGAACTCCGCGGGCCGCGGCGGGTTGGAGCGACCGATGAGCCGGTAGAGGTAGGCTAAGTCGGGCCTGTCCTTGCGCAATCGGGGCGAGATGGCCCGGCGTGTCAGCGAGAGTTGCCCCGTAGGTCCCGTACGATACGCCTCCTGCTTCTCCCGCAGTTCCTCGCTGACAGCGCCGCCCGTCGTTCCGGCAAGGACTAGCGCGGCCACGCGGCTGGGGTTGCGGACGGAAAAGCCGACAGCTGTTCGCCCACCCATCGACTGGGCGACTATGGCGCAGCGCTCTATGCTGAGGAAGTCGAGCAGTTCTCGTAAGTCATCCGCGAAGGCGCGGCGGCCCGGCCCCTCCGAAACGTCTTCTGACGTTCCGAACGCCCGGTGGTCGAAGGAGACGCATCGATACCTTTTACTGAAGTGAGGAACCTGTTGCCACCAGCTCATCTGGTTGCCACCGGCGCCATGAGCGAATACGAGCGCCGGGCCGCTACCCGAAGTCTCGTAGTGCAGTCGAATACCGTTGACGTCCGCGAAGGGCATCGTTTCCCCCAACGGGAGCAGCGTAGCAGCTTCGAAGGCCAGCAAAACAGGCAATTGGCACTAGCGTTCTAGTGCTGCAAGTGCCTGGCCACTCGCGCCGATTAACTGCCGGAGGCTGGTAGCATCCGCCGCTTGCTTTCCTTCGTCGCTGTCATGGTTTACATTGGGCGTCGCGCGAGTATAATAGGCACAAGCCGCTAGTCGGCGGATTCAATCGACGGGGTTGCTAAAGGACGAGCAGGAGGGAAGGAGCCACATGGGCACTACTAGTTATTGGCAACGTTTTCAGCGAAACCGGATCTCCAGGCGGAGGTTATTGGGCACAGCCGGCGCTGGAGCGGCTGGCCTAGTCATCGTTACAGCTTGCGGCAGCGACAACGGCGGAACTGATGGAGGGCAAACGCCCGGTAGCACAACGGAGTCAGGTACACCGCGAGCAGGTGGTACGTACAAGACTGCAATCACCGGCGACTGGGGTACGCTCGATCCGCTCACGAGCGTTGCGTTCGGCCCTGGAATTATCGCGAAGATGTACAACGGCTTGGCGATTAGATCAACGCTTCAGCCTGATCAGTTTTTCCTGGATCTAGCTGAGTCGTATGAACAGCCTGAAGATGACGCAACGACCTATATCTTCACGATGCGGCCAGGCGTCAAAATCGCGCCGAACAGCCTTGGTATCGCGGAGCGCGACATGGACGCGGAGGACTGCAAGGCTTGGCTGGACGCTACGGTGGCTGCGCCGACGGCGGTTGCTAAGCGCTGGACCAACACCTGGCTTGATAGCTCTGAGGCTACCGATGCCCAGCATTTCCAGATCAAGACGAAAGGGCCATACGCCTACTTCTTCTACACGATCAACGTTCCGGTCGGTGGCATGATCCCGCCGAAAGAGATGTTTGGTCTGGACATCAAGACGCAAGGTGCCGGCGGAGGCGCGTACGTATTGCGCGACGGAACGTTCGTCGAGACCGGCGGGGCCATCCTCGACAGAAACCCCAACTACTACCGTAAGGACGGGACAAACGACGACGCGCCGTTGCCGTACGTCGACACCCTCGAGATATCGCGCATCAGCGATCGTCAGCCACGGCGAACCGCCTTCATTGATGGGCAGATTGATTCGTACGATCCTGAGACGCGCGTTGAAGTTACCGAACTGCAGAATCAGGTTTCAGGCATAACGCTCTTCGAAGAGCCGGCATTTACCTTCATTTCGTTCACCATGAATCCAACGAAGGACCCGTGGAAGGATGACCGCGTGCGCATGGCCGCGAACTACGCGCTCAACCGCGAGGAATATGTTGACATCGTCTTCGGTGGCGATGCGAAGCCGAATGGCCTCGTGCATTGGTCGCTGGGAGATTTCGCCCTGCCGCCGGAGGAGCTGGAAGAGCTCCAGCCGTTTGACCCAGAGAAGTCGAGGCAGCTGCTAACGGAAGCGGGACATGAGCTGCCTCTCAGAATCAAGGTCATCTACCCGGCGAACAGCGACATCGAGTCTCACAACAAGCACTTGCCCATCTGGCTGGAACAGATGAGGGCTGCCGGCTTTGAATTGGACGAAGAGGCGCTCGACTTCACAACCTGGCTTACCAGGTATCAGGCGAAGGACTACGACGCTTCGCTGTCGCTAAACCAGATCTACGAAACGCCCGAGATCAACCTGGACTTCCATGGCTCCCAGGGTCCGACCAACGATGGGAACTATGCGATCGGCATAGGGAGCCTCTATCCGGAAATCGAGCAGGCGATTAAGGACTCCAAGAGCACGACCGATGCGGAGGAGCACGTGAGGCGGGTTCACGAGACGCAGAAGCTGATCTACGAAAAGGGCCCGGCGTTCCTGCCCATCGTGACGTGGACAGACTTCACGGTGCGTAACGGGGCGGTCAAGAACTTCCCGACAGGACTCGGCACAGCCTACGAACTCTATCTGAACACGGCCTGGTTGGATCGATAGCAACAAGTGTAGAGCAGTGTGTCTGCGTTAGGGGCTGGGTGAACTGTGCGAACGTTCATCATCAGGAGGCTGCTGCAGTCGGTAGTCATCCTCTTCGTACTGTCCATCGCCGTTTTTTTGCTCCTGCGGGTTGCCCCGGGGGGTAACCCGGCGCAAATCCAGTGCGGGCTTAGCTGTACCAAAGAGCGTCTAGCGGCGCTTGAGGAGGAGCTTGGCTTAAATGACCCGTACTTCCCGGTCTCACTCACGGCCGACCTCCCCTTGGTTCAGTTTAACGGCACTAGTCAATACTGGTCGTGGATGCAGGAGGTGCTTTCGGGAAGTCTGGGTCTTGACTGGAACGGCCTTCCCGTTAGGGACGAGCTAGAGC
>JBKKBW010000592.1:0-1127 GCA_046713635.1 Dehalococcoidia bacterium | reverse complement strand
GTACGCCCGGGTCATCGTCTCGCTATCGAAATCGAGATTGAAGTCGTTCGCTTGCTTCACCGTCACATGATGGCCGATGCTGTTTGCCAGCCAGACTGAGTCCTCCGGTATCTCCACGCCGAGACGCCGATAGAACCCGAGCGAAGCAGCCATATCGCTGACGACAATGCTGATGGTGTTGAGTGTTACGCGAGCGCTGGTCATCGCAACCTCCTTCGCAGTCGGTTTCGGGAGGCGCATGATAACACGGGTTGGGTAGGGAGCCGGAGGAAGCAGCAGCCATCGTAGCTTAAGGCCCGTGTCTCTCGTTTGGCGGCAGGGCTTCAGCGCGCCGGGGTCACGAACTCACAGCGAGGGCCCTGCGCGCGGGTCAGCTTGCGATCGAGCGTCGCGAGTGCAAGGTCGAGCGATTCGGCGAGAGCGACGTACCACGCGTCGTAGGCTGTTACGGTATGACGCAGCTCCCAGACGCGGTCCGAAAACCGCTCGAACGGATAGAACTCCACAGATAACGCCACCAAATCACCATAGGCGAGCGACGCTTGCTCTTCAGGAATTCTTCGCGTTAGAGAGCCCCGACGCAACATATGTGCCGCCTCCACCGGCAAGAGATGCGGCGCAGCCAGGTCGTTGGACGTTAGAAGACCGTACGACCAGATCCCGTTGGGTCCGCTGTCGACGAACGCTGAGACAACCAGGGAGGCGTCGACGACGATTGTCAACGGCGCCCTTCGTCACGAAACCTCAGGATTTCCTCTGTGGAGAGATGTGTCCCGAACCGCTCCTTACGATCGCCCAGCCGCGCCATCAGCGCATGCATGTCCGGCCGCTCTACAATCTTCGAGAGCTCGCTCTTGAGGTATTCCTGCAGGGACTGCCCGGCGGCTGCGGCACGGGAGGCGAGTTCGGCGTGGGTCTTCTTCGGTACGTCCCGGATGGTTATAGATGGCATGCATGCATTATGCATGCACACGCTGAAGAAATGCAAGGACGGCTCCAATGTGCAGGTTCTCCAGCAATAGCAGAACGCTCCCTCAAACGAGGGAGCGTTCTCTTCTAATGTCGTTGGTAGCGGGAGAGGGATTCGAACCCTCGACCTTCGGGTTATGAGCCCGACGAGCTACCGC
>JBKKBW010000591.1:0-2172 GCA_046713635.1 Dehalococcoidia bacterium | reverse complement strand
CACGTGGGCGGGCCACGAGCTTTCGAAGTTCGATCGCAACGAGCTGGTGCTCGACTTGAGCGAGCTGCTCTCGCAGCACAAGAAGGAAAAGATCGAGCCGTGCGTCCCCGAGTAAGGCGCACTGACCATCCGGCAGCCGGTAGCCGCCTCCTCTCCGAGGCGGCGTTGTCTGCCCATCGCGGTAGGACGCATGCGTCAGGGTTGTTCCTGCCCGAGCGATCTCTTAGTTTTAGCCAGATGCTAGCCAGGACGGCTGAATGACGATAGCCCAGGTAATCTTCTACCTCTTCGCTGCGCTCGCTGTTGGCGGCGGCCTGGGCGTCGTGCTCATGCGGAACGCGGTCTATGCCGCGCTCTTTCTCATCCTGAGCCTTCTCGCCGTCGCGGGCATCTACATTCTGCTGGCGTCGGAATTTCTGGCGCTTGTCCAGGTCCTTATCTATGGCGGGGCGATCACGGTCATCTTCCTGTTCGCGCTGATGCTTACGCGCGTTGCCGATCTGTCTGAATCGCTGGTTGGTGCGCAGTGGCCGCTCGCGGCGGGGGCGTCTGCACTGCTGATGGGCCTGCTCATCGCTGCCGTCGCGACGTCTGACTGGCCTGGCGATGCTGCGGGTGAGATCACGAGCATTCCGTTCCCTGTGTTGGGTGACGCGCTCTTCGGCCAGTGGGCAGCGCCTTTCGAGATCGCCTCGCTTGTGCTGCTGGTTGCATTAATCGGGGCCATTGTCATCGCGCGGGAAGAGGATGGGGAGTAAGTGGAAGAGGCGAGGTCTGTGGCGCAGCAGATCCCGCTGGAGCACTTTCTCGTCCTCAGCGCGATCCTGTTCTCGATCGGCGTGTACGGTGTCCTGACACGGCGCAATGCCGTGCTGATCATCATGTCGGTCGAGCTGATGCTCAACGCGGCGGCAATCAACATGATCGCGTTCGCTGCCTACACTGCGCCCGATCGCTTCATCGGGATGATCTTCGCGATTTTCATCATTACGATTGCTGCTGCCGAGGCAGGTCTTGCGCTGGCGATCGTGCTGCGCTTGTTCCGCAACCAGGGTACGGCGAATGTCGATGAAGTGGACGAGCTGAAGTGGTAGGGCGCCGCGCATGAACATGACCGACGCCTGGATCATCCCGCTGCTGCCCGCCGGCGCGTTTGTTCTCCTGCTTCTGGTCGGTGCGTACCTTCCGCGCAAAGGCGACTTCATCGCTATTGCTGCGATGGCAGCTGCGTTCGTCGCGGCGCTTCTTGTAGTCGCTGACTTCACGGATGCCCTAGCGGCCGTGTGCCACGGTCCCGAAGGTGCCTGTCCGCCTGTCTTCACTGGAGCTTCGAACAGCATCCAGTGGATCGACATCCCAGGAGCGTTGCATATCGACCTAGGAATCCACGTCGATGGGATCACGATTGTGATGCTGGTGGTCGTCACGTTCGTGGGGCTGATGGTGCAGGTGTACTCGCTCGGCTACATGCACGGTGATTCACGCTACGGCTGGTTCTACGCTGTCTTGTCGTTCTTCGTCGCGTCGATGCTCGCGCTCGTTCTGGCCGACAACTTCCTGCTCTTGTACTTCACGTGGGAGCTGGTAGGCCTGTGTTCGTATCTGCTGATCGGGCACTACAGCCACTTGCGATCGGCGGCCGAGGCGTCGAAAAAGGCATTCATCACCACGCGCATCGGTGATGTCGGGCTCTTGATTGCCATCATCTTGCTGTTCAAGGCGACTGGTACATTCAACATTCAGGAGATCATCCACGCTGCGGAGGCCGGCGAGATCAGCAGCGAGGTGCTGACGGCGTCCGTTGTGCTGCTGTTCCTCGGGGCGATGGGCAAGTCTGCGCAGTTCCCGTTCCACGTGTGGCTTCCCGACGCAATGGAGGGCCCGACACCTGTCTCCGCGCTGATCCACGCCGCGACGATGGTCGTCGCGGGCGTGTACCTGGTTGCGCGAACGCTGCCGCTGTTCGAGTTGGTCGAAGGCGGGCCGGAGCTGGTGCTGGCGGTTGGGCTCATGACCACGTTCATTTCGGCGTTGCTCGGTCTCGTTATGACTGACATCAAGCGAGTCATCGCCTACTCCACCTTGAACAGCCTCGGGTTGATGTTTGTTGCGCTTGGCCTTGGCGCGCCCGCAGCAGCGATGCTCTACCTGTTCACGCACGCGTTCTTCAAG
>JBKKBW010000590.1:0-8346 GCA_046713635.1 Dehalococcoidia bacterium | reverse complement strand
GCGCGCTGCCGACGCGAGATCGGCCAGCGTCGCATCCGAATCGATCGCGACCATCAGATCGATCTGCTTGGCGACCTTCGCCGCGCGCGCGGCCTTGCCCGGCCCGAGGATCTCATTCGCGATCAGGACATCGTTGCAGAACCCTTCTTCCGCGATGAGCTCCGCCTCGCCAATCGTAGCGACGGTTAGCCCGGTGCACGATCCCGCAGCGAGCTGCCGACGCGCGATGGCAGGCGTCTTGTGCGCCTTGAAGTGCGGGCGTAGCTTGGCGGGACGGTGGGCGAAAAACTCCGCGGCGCGCTTGATATTGCGTTCCATCGCCGGCAGATCCACGGCGAGGGCAGGCGTTGGGATCTCGTAGCGTTTCATCGCGCTAAATTCTCCAGCCTTGTTCTCTTATGCACCCGACCAGGTTTGTACAGCCTACACCTATACCAGCGCAAACATCAGGAATGTGCGGCCTATCGTCATTGCCAGTGGGACGTTCGTCTGTCAGAACCGTGTACCCGCGAGCTGCCGCTAAGGCGATGACAAACGGATCAGCACCTCCACGGGTTGGCCTGTTGTCGATCAAACGGGGAAATCTCGCCAAGATCGTCGTAACGATTTGCTGGATATCATCGTCAATTTGAACGAACATCGCTGGGTGCTGTTTTGCCCACGCACAGACCTCATCATCCTTCTTCTCCAGTTCGACAAGAACCTCTTCAGAAGCAAGAAAGACGCCGCTATCCGCTAGAGCCTCAATGTTTTGCCAGAGGGTTGGAAAAACATCCGGAGGATAATTTCGTCTCCACCCATTCAAGAGCACACTTGTATCGACGCTGTACGTCATGACGCGCTAGCGCTCCCCATAACTTCTTTTTCAATTCTGGTGAGATGCTTGAGGCGAACGTCGAGGAAGTCGGAGACGTCGCTCGCGGTAATCTGATCGCCGTAGTAGCTGTTGAGCACCATCCGCACGAACATCGGTCCCGCTGTGCTGACCGCAATGCGGTATGGGGGGGCAAAGCCTTCCTCTCGTCGGTCAGGCAATCCCGCGTATTCCGCCTGCAATTCTTGGACTTTTCGTTCGTAGAAGGCTTCAGAGGTCTTACCAGTGATAGCCAGCCGCCGAAGCATGACCTCTCTACTCACTCCATAGCGATCTGCCAACCAGCGAACATCTTCGTTAGTCCAATCGCCATCTCTTCGCTTGTTGGCGACGATTGCTTCGTCAAACAGCGAATCGCGCGGCACGAGAGTCGCACCTGCCACGTAGTTGCAGAACACCTCCACTCTCTGCTCGTGCGTCGTTGGGTGAACGATGTCTTGGGGCCTTGTGGCGTTGCAGAGTCCAGTCGCTCGGAGGACGATGTGCGTGAATTCATGAAGCATGGTAAAAACGCGGCCCCGTACCGCGTCCTTGATATTGACGACTATCGCTGGCAGCTTCTCTTCGTGGATGGAGAATCCTCTCATCTCAGAGACATCTACATCCTTCGCCTGGAACACCAAGATCCCGGCCTGCTCCAGCGCGGATCGCCATCGGTTGAACGTCTCGTATCCTGCCTGCCAGTGCACCTGCTCTTGATATTCGACGCCAAGGAAGTCTCGGATGCGCAGGGCGAGGTCCTCGGGCTCATCGTTGAGAGTGGCAGGAAGTTCAACCGCTGGTGGCTCACCGTCGAGCATGCGATATAGCTCGATCGCCACTTCGCGCCGATCTTCAGCCCGCCGAATCTGGAAGATCAGTTCAGGCGACTCTGATGTAACCACCATTCCTGGTAGGCGGCGGAAGTCTCGTAAGGTCTGGAAGCCCTGTGGAGGTGCTGACAGATAAAAGACAGCGATTGGCCTCTTGTAGGCATTGCCGAGCTTGCGGAGCTGCTTGATACTTGGACGACTTTCGCCGCGCTCCCAGCTTTCTAATTTCTCTGGCTTAACCTGCACCTTCTTTGCCGCGGCGGCGAGGTCTAAGCCGGAACTCGAACGTGCCCATGCCAGAAGTGGCGGCTGAACGAGAGCGTCGGCGCTTCTTACCATCGGACTGACGCGATCTAGATCGCGTCCTCACGGAACCATTCGGCGAAGCGTTCGCCGATCATGATGGTGGGGATGTTGGTGTTGGCGCGCGGGACGGTTGGCATGATGCTTGCGTCGGCGACGTAGAGACCTTCGACCCCGAGAACGCGCCCGAACTGATCGACCACCGCGTTCTCGTCGTCCGCGGCCCCCATCATCACCGTCCCACAGGGGTGGTAACCTGAGCCACAGGCGCGCTTCGCCCAGTCACGAAGCGCGGCTTTGTCCTCGGAGAGATCCGGCCGTGGCCACACCTGCGCCTCATAGAGGTCGCTAAACGGCGGCGTGTTCACAAGATCGAGCGCAATTTCGAGGCCGTTCATCATGCGGTCGAGGTCTCGCTCATCGGCCAGAAAGTTCGTTTCGATCTGCGGTTGCGCGGACGGGTCGGCGCTAATGAAAGTGAGCCTTCCGCAACCGTACGTCTTCTCGACAACGGGCGCAACGCCGATCATGATCTGACTCTCGTCCGCGTAATCGAGCCGTTGGAGGTAGGAGATTGGCTCGATCTGCATATCGTTGAAGTCATCGCTGCCCTTCGCCGTGAACCGCATCGTCGTCTGGATCATTGGGTGGGCGAAGCTCGCCACGTCGTGTTTCGGCTTCATGGCGATGAGCGTTGCCGGATGATCGTGGAGACGCGCGCCGACCGGCAGGTCACGCACGACATCGATGCCGAGCGACTCGAGCGCTGCGTGTGGCCCGATTCCAGAACGCACGAGGATAGCTGGCGATTGAATCGATCCGGCGCAGAGCACGACGCGCTTCGCGGTGATCGTTTCGGTCACGCCTGCAGTCTCAACTTCAATGCCTGTTACCCGTCCTTCGCGCACCACGACGCGCCGGATCATCGTGAGCGGACGGATAGTCAGCGTCTCGCGATCGCGGGCTGGGTTGAGGAACGCGCTGGCGCAGCTGACGCGCTGCCAGCCGTCGCGCTTGTTCATCGGCAGCGGGCCGTAGCCTGTGGTCTCGGGGTCATTGTGATCGGGACACTCCGAGAAGCCGCGCTCGCGGCACACGTCGAGAAACGCGCGCTGCATCGGCACCAGCTCGTGCGACTCGTAGCGCTTAATCGGCAGGGGGCCGTCGCGGCCGTGCAGCTCGTTGTCGATATCCTGGTCGGTCTCAAGACGGATGAACGCAGGCAAGCACTTCTCCCAGGCCCACTCCGGCCCTGCGATCGACGCCCATTCGTCGTAGTCCTCAGGCTGGCCGCGCAGCGCGATGCACGTGTTGACCGCGGACGAACCGCCTGTGACCTTGCCGCGCGGAAGCGGGACGGTCGGGCGCGAGCGCGCGTGCGGCTGGTAGGTGAAGCCCCAGTCGTGCGCCTTGATTGAGTTGTGGTGGCCGTTCTGGAGGTCCTCCGGCAGGTCTTCCTCACGCGCGTAGTCCGGTCCCGCTTCCAGGACGAGCACCCGCTTCTTCGGGTCCTCCGTGACGCGCGCGGCGATCACAGAGCCCGCGGAGCCCGCGCCCACGACGATGAGATCGTAGTCGCTCATCGCGAATCCCCTTGCTTTCGCCCGACGATGGCGATGAGGTTTGTTGGCGCGTCTGGCGTACCAGGTAGCGACGGAAGGACCTCGATGTCAGCGAAGCTCGCGTCGGTTAGCAGGGCGTGGTACTCATCTTCAGTGTAGGCCTGCCGCCCTTCGACAAACGTCTGGACATCGGCGCGCTCGGCGTCGACAATCGAGTAGCGGATAGCGGCCGTACTGGTGTCGGACCGCCACAGGTGCTCCTGAAGCAGGACATGCGGCCGGTCTGAGAACAGGCTCTGCTCCGCAGAGTACCAGAACGGCGGACGCGCCCCGGCCGAACGCACTGCGTCGGCGCTATGAACTTCAAGCAGCAAGGCTCCGCCTGCCGATAACGCGCGGTGCGCTTTCGACAAGACAGCACGCGCATCGTCCGGCGCGAAGGCGTTCAGCTCGCCGTAGATGAGCATCACGAGATCGTAGCCTTCACCAAGATCTGCGGTGCGCAGGTCTTCACAGCGATACGCGCAGGACAGACTCGCCGCCATCGCTTCCTGCTCCGCGTGCGCGATTGACGCTGGTGAGAAGTCGATTCCTGTGCACTCGTGGCCAAGCTTGGCGAGACGTGACGTGTACAGCCCGGGACCGCAGCCGAGATCGAGCATGCGCGACGGGCGGCCGTTCAAAAGGTGTCTATGGATCCATTCGACGTGCGCGTCGATGACCCGCGCGCGGCGGCTAGCGCGGTCGTGCTCCTGCGACAGATGTTCCAGCAGCATGCGTTCGCTGAAGGCGGGGTCGGACCAGGGTACGCCCGGTTCGCCTTTCCAAGGGACAGGCAGCGGACGCCGCACGAATTCCAGGAGCGTCGACACGCTAGCCATCCCCGCCGAGCATGATTTGCTCAATGATGGGGACGGGATACGGCAGCTTCATGAACGCGTCGTGGAAGGTGAGCTGGTCGTACTTGGCACCCTGCTTCGCCTTCAGCTTGTCGCGCAAGGACAGGATTTCATGTTTGCCGAGCGTGTAGGCGTAATAGTTGGGGCCGATTGTCCCGCGTCGCGTCTCGCGCTCAGCGATCGGTTGGGTGGCGAAGCCCTCCTTAAGGAAGAAGTCGACGCCCTGTTGGAACGTCCAGCCTTGCGTGTGTAACCCGATGGAGACGAGGTAGCGGCAGAGGCGCATGAGCGCCTCGCGCACCTGCATGATGTGGTAGCGCGGGTCGCCATCACCGTAGCCCGCTTCGATGAACACCTGCTCGACATAGTGCGCCCAGCCTTCGACCGTGGTAGTGGTCATCAGGAAGTGGGGGAGCTTGCGCGCGCCCTTGCGCAGCCATGAGATGTGCACGTAGTGGCCGGGGTACGCCTCATGCGCCGTGATCCCCGGGATGCTGTAGCGATTGAAGAACTTGAGGAACGCTTCGGTGCGCTCGGCGGGCCACGACGGGTCAGGCGGCGTCACGTAGTAGTACGCTTCGGTCGCGTTCTGTTCGAACGGCCCTGGGGTGCTGCAGGCGGCCTGCGTGGTCATGCGCGCGAACGATGGCGTTTCAGCGACACGAATGCGTACGTCGGTCGGCATGGTGGCGAGGCGGCGCTCGACCGCGAAGTCGCGCAGCTCATCGAGCAGCGCGCCCGTGTCGGGGATAAGACGCTCCGGCGTCGGGTGGTCCTGCGAGACGAGGTCGACGACTTCGGCAGGAGACTTAGATGGATCGATCTTGGCGGCGAGCTCCTTGAGCTGCGCCTGATTGACGCGAAGATCATCGAGACCGCGCTGCTCAAGCTCCGCCAGCGGCCGGTCGACGAAGTCTGTGTACGAGAGTAGCTTACGGAAGTGGCCCTCGCCGTACGCATAGTCGCCAGTCGAACGCGGCAGAAGGTCGTCCCTCATCCACGTCGCGAAGCTCTCAATCGCTGCGAGCGCGTCGCCCCGGGCCGACTCGAACTCCGAGCGCAACAACGAGTCTTCCAGCGACGACAGGGCCTCGGGGAGATCGCGCTGCAGCAAGATGCGCATGCCCGCGGCTTGCTCAATCGCGGTCTCTACGTAGACCGGCGGACAGCCATCGAGGTTCGCCTTACCCTGCTCGAGCAACTGCGGCGCCTGTTGCAAACGCGCGATGACGCTTCTTGCCCGTTCGGCCAACGGCGCGAAGTCGCGGATGATCAGCCCGTTCGCGCCGCCGCCAATCGCGCCGAGGTAGCCGCCGGGCGAGCGTCGCCACGACTGTAGCTCCTCGATGCTGACCAGCTCCCAGAGGATCCGCCTTCGCAGCAGCTCGTGGTCAGGACGGTCCTCGACTGCAAGCGACGCAGGCTCAATCGCTTCGAGTCGCCGGAGAAAGCCATTGAGATCGCGGGCGTGCGCGTCCGTAGCGGCGCGGCTGCGATCGGGCAGGTCGCCATCGTAGTCGTGGATGCCGAGCGCAGTCGCACCGGCTGGGCTGTTGCGCAACGCAGCGGCGATCCATTCGTCGGCTAGTTGGGTAAACGCGTTGTCTGGCATCGGGGACTCCAGCACGCGGATTGTAGCAGGTTACAGCCAGGGCGGCAGGAAGCGCTTCGCGGCCAACCAGAGCTTGCCCACGAGCGGCGTCTCCGCCCCGAAATCGAACGTGACGAGTCGGTCAGGGCGGACGACCAGCGCAATCTCGGGTCCCTGCTCGATCTCGTGCTGGGCAGTTTGTTCGTAGCCAAGTCCGCCGATGAAACCGAGGTAGTGGCGGGGTATTTCGGAGAGCCAGTCGAGCTTCTCGCGTATTTCGGCGCTACCGTACGCGATCACCGCTTTGTACGGAGGCCGCTCATCCTGGATACATACGCTCACCTTGGGATCGCGCAGGATATTCTTCGTCTTTACGGCTCCTTGCTCCGTGCGGAAGTGGAACGCTCCATCGCGATACAAATACCAGATGGGCGTCGGGACGGGGTGACCGTCTGCGCCGTTCGTGACCAGCACGGCCACGTGGCGGCCCGCGAGAAATTTGTCGCGTTCTGCGGTCGAGAGTCTAGAAGGCATCGAGCGACCTCCGCGAGATTGTAGCACTCCCGCGATCGGCTACAATGAGACTCCACCTAGGGGAGCTGTATGGAGGCACAACATGCGCGCAGGTCTGCTCGCTGCATTGCTGGCTCTCGCTATAGGACTCTCGCTCCAGACGTCGCGCGCCGAAGCGTCCACGCCGATGTTCGAGGCGGGTGTGCTCAACTTCACGCTAGCGAGCCCTACTTCGCTCGCCTTCGGACCCGATGGGCGGCTGTACGTCGCGTCCCAGAACGAGATAAAGGCGCTCACGCTGGGCTCAACCGGACTGACCGTTCAAGCCACCGAGAACATCGCGAGCGGCCAGAACCAGGTAACCGGCATCGCATTCGATCCGACGGTCACGTCCCCGATTACGCTCTACGCGTCGCGGCGGGAACCGAGTGCGACGGATGGGTATGAAGGGCGGGTGAGCACGTTCACTGCGCCGTCTTGGACGCGTCAAGACATCATCACTGGCCTGCCGAACTCGACGCCGTATACGAACCATTACACGAACGGCCTGGCATTCGATGGCAGCGGAAAGCTGTACATTGCCCAAGGTTCAAACACGGACGCCGGCCTGGCGGGCCCCAACTACCCCGAGACGCCTCTGACGGCGGCGATCCTGCTAGCCGACATCCACGCCCCGACCTTCAACGGCGCGATTACCTATAACCCACCGGGTACACCGACAACGGACAACGTCGATCAGACTGGAGGGGACGTGGAAGTGTACGCCGCTGGAACCCGCAATCCGTATGATCTGGTAGTACACTCGAACGGCAACATCTATGCGACGGACAACGGACCGGCCGGCCCGAACGCGTCCGCGACGTGTACCACCAGCGGAACCGGCGTCAGCTCAGCCGACGAATTGAACTTGATCGTGCAGGGGAAATACTACGGCTTCCCGAACCGTAACCGCGGTCGCACTGACGCGCGCCAGTGCACCTACCATGCCCCGGAGGAGGGCGACGGAGTCGACTTTACTGCACCAATCCATACGTTCGCTGCGCACTGCTCCTGCGACGGGATCGCAGAGTATGCATCCGCGGCCGCCGGTGGAAAAATGCTGCACGATCTTGTCATAGCTCAACTCATCTTCGGTGAAGTCGTGTGGGCCGATCTCTCACCTGACGGGTCGTCCGTACAGTCCGTTAGCACGCTGGAGTCCGGGTACGATCTGCCGCTCGATGTTACGGTCGGACCCACAGGTATCATCTACATCGCCGAGTTCGGCGGGGATCAGGTAGCTTACCTTGCACCGCTGGCCGTCGGCGGCAGGGCTGAACTGGCCTTCGTCGACATCGGCGTCTCCCATGGCGGGCGGGCGCTTTCGCTGATCTTCGCCGCGCTTGCGGGAATCACGCTTGCGACGATCTCTATGCGCGCTGCGAAGGCTACGAACCGCGGCTAGACGGCATCACCGTCGCCCAATGTGAAGTGCACGGCGGCGGCGCGCGATCCGAGGTAGTCAATGCCGGTATCACCGCCCCGAAGCGCCTTGTAGATCATCCTTAACCTTCGACTGCGCCGCACGAAGCCAGCTTGATTAAACAGCGACTTGTAGGGATGCCGGCTCGGTAGCCAGCACTCTGCCGCGGCCAGGCCATCCGTCTGAAATGAGCTGAGCGCATCGCCAAGGAGCGCCCGAGCGACATCGAGGCGTTCCGGCAGAGCAAGGATATCGGCGATGTACCCCGCGTTGTTTCGCCCTGAGGTCCGGCTGACGCAGTACCCGAGGAGCGACCCGCCATCTTCCGCG
>JBKKBW010000589.1:0-7549 GCA_046713635.1 Dehalococcoidia bacterium | reverse complement strand
CTTCTGTATCATCGCCCACATCGACCACGGGAAATCGACCCTCGCGGACCGCTTCTTGGAACAGACCGGCCTGCTCGACGGCACCCGCGGCGAGAAAGTGGAGCAGATACTCGACTCTATGGACCTGGAGCGCGAGAAGGGCGTGACGATCAAGGCGAAGGCCGTCCGGCTGCCCTACACGGCCGACGACGGCATCGAGTACGAGCTGAACCTGATCGACACTCCCGGCCACGTCGACTTTTCGTACGAAGTGTCGCGTGCGCTCGCTGCTTGCGAAGGCGCGATCCTCGTCGTCGATGCCACACAAGGGATCCAGGCTCAGACGCTGGCGAACGTCCACGTCGCGCTGGAGCACAATCTGACGCTGGTGCCCGTCGTCAACAAAATCGACTTGCCCGGCGCCGAGCCGGACGCCGTCACGGCCCAGATCTGCGACGTGATTGGCTTTCGTCCAGACGAGGTGCTCAGAGCTTCGGCCAAGGAGGGCACGGGCACGCGCGAAGTGCTGGAGGCAGTGATAGCCCAGGTTGCACCTCCAGGCGGCGTAGATAACGCGCCGTTACGCGCGCTGGTCTTCGATTCCAAGTACGACGCCTATAAGGGCGTCGTCGCCTACGTGCGAGTTGTCGATGGGGCGATCGAGGGTGGCCACGACCTACGCCTGATGGCTGCTGACCGCGCGGTGGAAGCGCTCGAGGTCGGCTACTTCACGCTCGATTCTGAGCCGATCAAGCGACTGGCCACTGGCGAGGTCGGCTATGTTGCGACGGGCCTAAAAGACGTTCGACAGTGCCGTGTCGGCGATACCCTGACGCACGGGTCGCACGCCGCTGTCGAGCCGTTGCCTGGTTACAAACAGGCCAAGCCGATGGTCTTCGCCGGACTCTATCCAACCCAACCGAACGACTACAGCCTGCTGCGCGAGGCGCTTGAGAAGCTCCAACTGAACGACGCTGCGCTCGCGTTCGAGCCGGAGCAGAGCGTGGCGCTAGGGCCCGGCTACCGCTGCGGCTTCCTTGGTCTGCTCCACATGGAGATCGTGCAGGAACGCCTGGAACGCGAGTACAACCTTGAGCTGCTGATGACAGCACCCAGCGTCGAGTACCAGGTTCGCACGACCGGCGGCGAAGAGGTCGTGATCGACAATCCTGCCGACCTTCCTTCGCCCGACAAGGTAGAGATCATCCGCGAACCGTGGATGAACATCACAGTCGTCTGCCCAGATCGCTATATCGGCGCGGTCATGGAGCTGGTGACAGGGCGTCGCGGTGAGTACAGAAAGATGGAGTATCTCCAGCGCGGTCACGAACAGGAAGCCGCGCACTCGATCAAGGTTGAGGGGCAGGTGCTGCTCGAATACCAGATCCCGCTCTCAGAAATCCTCGTCGACTTCTACGATAGCTTGAAGTCGGTTACGCAGGGCTACGCCAGCCTCGATTACTCGTTCTCGCACTACACTCCGGCCAAGCTCGTTAAGCTCGACATTCTGGTGAACGGCGAGCCCGTCGATGCGTTGTCGCTTATAGCGCATTCGGCGAAGGCGTCGACGCAAGGCCGTCTGCTTGTCGACCGGCTGCGGAAGCTCATCCCGCGTCAACTGTTCGATGTGCCGATCCAGGCTGCGATCGGTGGCCGCATCGTTGCCCGCGAGACGGTGCGCGCGATGCGCAAGAACGTGCTGGCAAAGTGCTACGGCGGTGACGTGACCCGAAAGCGCAAGCTGCTGGAGAAGCAGAAGGAAGGCAAGAAGCGCATGAAACGCGTGGGGAACGTGGAGATACCGCAGGAGGCCTTCCTGGCTGTACTGCGTCTAGAGAAGTAGGCGGAAAGCGCGAGCTGGAGCCCGGCGACGAAAGGCGTGCTCTCCACCTAGGTCGTAATCTGCACTCTCGTCGCCGAGGCACGGCAATTGTTCAGCTCATCTAGTTCCGCGACACGTAACGTGTCATCCGCGCAGACGATCACGTAGTACAGCCCGAGCGCCGTGCTGCTGGGCACTCGTACGCGCGTATTGCCGCTATAGCCTTCCCCTGCGTTGAGCCCGGCGATTGACCGCACGCCCAAAAGCAGGATGTCACCGGCGTTACGCTCTTGATCGAACGACAGGTAGTAGCGCGTAGTCGACCGCACGGCCCGCGTCGTGCCCTGGTTCTGCACCCTATCGGTCGCTGTAAATCGGTTGTCGCGACGGACTGTTGCGGGCTGGTTGTTCAGGCACGTCTCGATGAGGTCCGGCCCGAGCGGTACTGGAGTAGCCGTCGCAGTTGGGGTGTTGGTCGCCGTCGGTGGTGGTGGCGTGTCCGTTGGCGTTGGCGTATCCGTCGGGACCGGGGGTGCTGTTGGCGTGTCAGTCGGCGTCGGCGTGTCCGTTACTGCTTGCGTCGGTGACGGTGTGGGTGTTGCAGGCGTCCCACCTATTAGGGCACTGACGGCTCCCTGAGCATCGATTACGCCCCAGCCGTAGACCGGGTCCCAGCCGGCGGCGCCACGGTCGCGTGCGGTGGATTCGATATACGATCGCACCTGGTCTGGCGTTAGGGAGTCATTCTCGCCCAACAGCAGCGCTGCAAGGCCGGAAACGTGCGGCGTTGCCATTGATGTGCCAGACATGAAAATGTCGCAGAAGGCATCGTAAGAGCCGCTGAAGAGCAATGACAGCCAGTCGTAGCAGTACGTGTCCTGGACGACGCCGTCCGTGAAGCCATCGCCGTTCTGATCGATGCTGGAGTCGCCGCCGGGCGCTGTTACGTCGAGCGTTACACCAGCGTTGGAATACGGCGCAATCTGTCCGTCGAAGCGGCTGCCTGCAACCGAAATCACGGTGGGATGGGCAGCAGGGCATGCGACTGGCCCGCCGCTCTCGTTGCCAGCAGCCGCCACAACTACCACGCCGTTGGCGTACGCGTATTCGAGCGCCGCGTTCAAGCCAATGATCTCTGTACAGTAGACACCGTTCTCGTCCGGCGTGCCGGTGGCGGCGAACCCCAGGCTCATGCTGATGACATCCGCGCCATGATCGACGGCGTAATGGATCGCTTCTACTGTGTGGGCGTCCGCGCCGAAGCCCCCAAAGTCGAGCACCTTGATGGGCATTATTGTGCTGTTGAACGCTACGCCGGCAACGCCGTAGTTGTTGTTCGTGTCCTGCGTTATCGTGCCAGCCACGTGCGACCCGTGGCCGTTATCATCGTTCGCGTGGGTGTCGCTGTTAACGTAATCCTTGGGATCGACAAACGTTGTCGTCGCCAGGTCTGGCGACTGCACGAAGTGTTGTGGGAACACGCCGCCCAGCGACCCATCGTAGTTTTCGTACGCTACGCCTGTGTCAAGGACAGCGACGACAACACTCTGGCCGCCGTTTGGCGCGAGCGGCCAGGCTCCCTCGGCCTGGATACCACCAACGGTGTTGTGCATGTGCCACTGATAGGCGTAGTTTGTGTCGTTCGGCGCGTCGAACGCCTGTGCAACGTAGCTGATGCCGGCCTCCGCGACGATCGGGTCCTGCCTTAGCGCTGCCAGCACGCGGTCCACCTGCTGGCCCACCGGTACTTCGATGACGTGAAGCCCGGAGCGCGCGCCAACGTCTGTGATGACGCCGAATGTTGAGCCATGGACGCTCCCAGCGACGCCCGGCACACCGTCCCGATAGCGGACGACAATCTTGTCTTCGTTCGTCAGGGCGCGGCCAGCTACGCCAGCCTGAGCCCTGACCGCCAGTCGCGGCGATGGCGATGCTGCCTGGCTAGCACTTGCGGCCCATGCGAGCAACGCGACGAGCGCGACAATCCCCGATAGAGCGATGAACGGCTTGCGCATGAGAGCCTCCGAGACACAAACGGCTGCGGCCCGCGGATGACGCTTGAGGGCCTTCCCTGCTAGTCTCGGCGCAGATGCAGATACCTGTTGGGAGGAGTGATCAGCGGTCGCATGTAATGCGGGGTTGCTGCCAATAGTGGCGCTTACTGAGTGATCGCAGCGATGATCGTCTCGGCCATGGTGCGGTAGCCGGCGTCGTTTGGATGAATGAAGTCACTCGAGATGAGCGAATCGGTCTTCCCGTTAAACGCTGCGAACTGGTCGGCCACGATGACCCCCTCGTGCTCGGCAGTGACAGACAGGATGATGTCGTTCAAGCCCTCGGGAAACGGTGAGCCTGTCCGGCCGTTGAGGGATAACGCGCCGAGGTCGCCAAGGCGGCCGAGCAATGAGAACGGATTGTACAGCGTCATGACGACAAGTGGCACGTCCGGGCCGGCCTTGCGCAGCGCCGCGAGCGCAGAGTCGAAGTTTGGCCGAAAGTCGCTGAGGGCGTTGGCTAGCGCGACGGTGCATTCAGGCTTTCGGAGTGCCGTCTCTACGTCCGGACAGATCCCTGTCTGGACCAGCGAGAAGTAGATGCGGAGAAGATCGTTGCCGCCAATCTCCAGGGTGACGAGGCGCACATCGTTCGATTCGTAGCTGTCAGTGTTGCGTTCCTCTATTGTCTCGATTGCCTCGTCGAGATGTCCGTGCTCCAGGAGATCGCTGCTTGTATCGCCGCTGTGGCCTAGATTCATAAGCTCAGTGTCTGGGCCGAGGTGCTGTCGCACGAGCTCAACGAACGTCGTCTCCGGCGACGACGCGCCGACGCCCGCCGAGAGCGAGTCACCTAGGGCGATGTACGTTCCGCTGTCGATGTCTTCGAGCGACTGGGGGTCGGCCTTGCCCGTCCCGCATCCAGCGAGGAACAGCGCGGCGACCAACGCTGTCGCCGCGAGAAACGCGCTAGGCCGCATCAGGCCGTCCTCGAACGTAGGGCCGTCAGCGTCAGCGTAATCGTGCACGCGCCGATGCCGAAGATCGCTGCAAGTGCGCCGAAGAACGACCGCCAGTCCCAGCCGTTCAGGATCAAGTCGCGCATACCTTGCAGGATGTAGGTGACGGGATTGATCGTTGCCAGGAACTCCAGCCAACCCGCGAATATCTCCTTCGGCGCAAAGGCGGGCGAGAGAAAGAGCAAAGGAAAGAAGATCAAGAAGCCGGCCTGCGCGGCCTGCGCGCTGCCTGTTCGAAGCGCGATTGCCATGCCGATGCCCGCGTACGCCATCCCGAAGAGGCCAGCCAGCGCTAGTATCGCAACGATTCCCCCAACGCCGGACTCCATGCCGGAGCCCGTGATTAGTCCGGCGATGATGATGAGTCCCGTGAGGAACATCGAGCGGACGCTGTCGGCCGCGAGGCGTCCTAGTACAAGCGAAACGCGCGGTGCAGGCGTCAGCATGAGCTTGTCGAAATAGCCACGTTCGATGTCCTGCACGGTCCCCAGCCCGGCGCTGCCAGCCGTGCCTGCGACCGCCTGCAGAATGGCCACGGGCATCTGAAAGCCGACGAAGTTATCGACGCCGAACGCCGTACCCGCGATGCTCCCGATTGCCCCGACCGTCACGGCGAAGAAAAACATGGGAATGAAGATGTTCGTCAGCTCAACCGCGGGTTGGCGTAACGATTCCCGTAGCGCCCGAAGCATCAGGTAGTAACTGGGCTTGAGTACGTTCATTGTTCAGAGCGTCCAGATGCTGCCGCTAGTTGGTACAGATCATCGGCTTCTATGTGGTGCCCAGTGATGCGCAGGAACACGTCATCCAGCGTTGGGCGCGCGAGGGTGATTTCGCCAACTGACACCGCCGCCTCGCCGAGGAGCATGACGACCCGCGCGATGGCGCGTTGTCCGTCCCGCACATAGATAACGAGTGACCCGTCGACAATGCGCGCGTCCTCTAGACCCTCGAGCGGACGCACCGCGAGCGTAGCCCTCTCGAGCTGATCGCCGTCACCTTCGATGTGCACGGTAACGACATCCGCGCCAATCTGCGCCTTGAGCTCGGCGGGCGAGCCTCGCGCGACGACGTGGCCGGCGTTCATGATCGCAACGTCATGCGCCAGTTGATCAGCCTCCTCCATGTACTGCGTCGTGAGGAAGAACGTGACGCCATCGCTGGTGTTCAACTCGCGGACGTAACGCCAGATTGCCGCGCGGCTGATCGGATCGAGCCCGGTAGTTGGCTCGTCGAGAAAGACGATCCTCGGACGGTGCATAAGCGCGGCCGCAAGATCGAGCCGGCGCTTCATCCCGCCGGAGTAGCCTTTGATTTGCCTGTCTGCGGCGTCAGTCAGGTCGACTACCGAAAGGAGCTCGGTGGCACGCTTAGAGGCTTCACCACCGTCCACGTCATGCAGCCGGCCCTGCAGCACGAGTAGCTCCCGGCCAGTCGCGAGATCGTCGAGCCCCGCCTCTTGGAGCGCGACGCCAATCGTCCGCCGGACCTCGCTGGCTTGACGTACGACGTCGAGGCCGCCAACCGCCGCCTGGCCACTCGTTGGACGGAGTAGCGTGGTCAGCATGCGCACGGTAGTTGTCTTGCCCGAGCCGTTGGGGCCGAGGAAGCCGAAGATCTGTCCCTCAGGCACGTTCAGGTCTATGCCATCGACCGCCTTGATATCCGGCGAGAAGTGCTTCACAAGCCGTTCGGCGAAGATCGCTGACACGTTTCTTACTGTAGACGCTCGAAGGGAGCTAGGCGAGCTACTAGTCCCGGCGTCCGAATGAGACGATTGTTATACTTCGACCCGTCGATTTAATCCTTTGATTACACGTCATAAGGTACTGTGTATGAAGGGATTCCTTTACGGGCCTGCAAGGCACATGCATGGAGGTGTAGTAGTGGCAGCGGTACAGCGCAGACTCGTAGCATGCCTGCTGGCAGCAGGCGTTGTGGGGCTCGTAGCGGCATTCGCCATCATCATCAGCCAGAACGACAAAGAAGCGTCGGCCCACACACCGCACCCAGGACTCAACTTCGCGATCGGCATTGATACGAACAATAACGCGGTCGACGACTGTGATACTGACCCCGTCACGGCAGTCACTGCGACGTGTCCTGCCGCCACCGGAGCGCCCATCGTTGCGTCGCTCTATGTGACGAGCTTGAGCATACCTCCTGCTGCGGCCCTGCCCTACGAAGGCTTCGACTCGGTCTGGAACTTTTCAGGTCTGACAGCAAATGGAACACAGACCTTTAGCTGGCCGAGCTGCGCATTCCAAGCAACGTTCTACGGGGCAGGCTTCGCAGGTGTGGGCTGTGCCAAGGGGATAGGTGCGGCCGATTCCACGTACACGGGCAAGCTAGTTGCGCTGAACTTTACCTGCGCCGCCAGCGGCACGATCGCGATCGCGCATGGCGACGGAAATACGACGCTCACAGCGGCCGGCAGCCATGCTGAGGCGGCCAGCGGCACCGAGAGCCTGGCGGTCGTTTGCCCTGCAGGCGCCACTTCGACACCTACGCGAACAGCCACACCGACGGCAACACGAACGGTTACGCCCACAGCGACCCGTACGAATACGCCAACCGCGACGCTGACGCGGACGAGCACGCCAACGGCGACCAACACGTCGATCAATACGCCGACGAACACCGCCACGCGCACGAACACTCCAACGGCGACCAACACGACGACGCCAACGAAAACAAAAACGCCAACCGCTACAAGTACTCCGACAACCACGCCA
>JBKKBW010000588.1:0-3167 GCA_046713635.1 Dehalococcoidia bacterium | reverse complement strand
TCGTTGGCGAGCACTTGGGCGATGGCAAGGAGCTGCGCGGAGCGTCGTCCGTTCTTGAGAGCGTTGAGGTTACCTTTGGGCGCGCCTGCGCGCGGGCGCCGACCGCCCCAGTTGCGATGTCTGGCTCTGGGTGATGAGGCGAGGATAGGCCGGCTCCGAAATATCTCCAAGCATCAGATGTCACTATTTTCTGGGACGACGGAGCGCTCGTGCAGGAAGCTCGAGGCTCGAAGTTCGCGGTTCGAAGAGGCGGGCGTCAAATAGCAGCAGGGCCGAATCCGCGTTCGCGGACTCGGCCTTGGCTGCAAGTTTTGGGCCGCGGGTTGAACTTACTGGCACACGCCAAGCCGTGGAGAAATGGATCTGAAGTAGAATTGCGTATTTTTGTGAAAGAGATGGAAGTAGACCTGGTGGACGGTGTCCGCGCGCCGGCAATTGACCCCCAGATACGGTGGAATCGGTACGTCATCGTTTGTTTGCGAGTACAGCAGTCCGCCTGGGCAATCGCGCCTCTTGCCTTTGCACAAGAAACCCCCCGGCGGTGAGGAAAATGATCGCAGTGAGGGCCATGAGGTGCTTCACAAACTTCCTGCCTGCTTGGCCGCCTGGACCCTAGGGCCAATACTCGTGCTCGCGAAGGTCTAGTGAGACCGTGCCGTCCTCGTTGAAGCTGCTGGGGGCTCCGTTGGCTACTATTCCAATCAATTGACCGGTTGATCCGTCTGGAAGAGTGACTAGTGCGGGGACGATCGTAAGCGTCCCATCCGGGTTGATGGTAATCCGGCCTGGCTCGGTAAGCTCCCCGAGGTTCCTCACCTGCAGAAGGCTCTCCACGAACGAAACGTACTCCTGCCACGACGAAAAGCCGCCCGGAGGAGATACGGCTGTCTGATCAAAAGTGATTGGATTGACTACCATCACAATCGAATGTGAAGGGGCGGCTGTGGGCGCTACGGTGGCGGGAGGGGGTCCGCCGTCCTCAGTCGCTGAGCATGTCCACCCGGAGATGCCCAGGACGATAAGACCGATCACCAGGACAGCTACGGTTCCACGAAGCACGTGGTTCGTCTGACTGGGGTTGCTCTTCGATTCGGGCATTTGCCTCGCCCTCTCACAGACCGACTGGCCTGTGGCGGATCGATCGTACGTCTGCAGGGGCGATTTGTCAAAACGGGCTCTTCGGCATAGCAACAGGGCCGAATCCGCTGTACGCGGACTCGGCCCTGGGCGGGGCATTTGTAGGGGCGACGCATGCGTCGCCCTGCTGAGCGGCTACGCCGCCACTCGGACCGGCTCTGCCATACTCTCGAAAATTCGAGTCCGCATGCGCAGCACCGCGATCCCGCTCGGCTCATAGGCAACCTCAGTCTGGACATCATCCAGTAGCTTGCTGAGCCATTCGCCCTTGTCCACGCGATCCAGACGCATCCGTTCTTTTGTCGCTGTAGTCATTGTTCCAATCCTCCACCCCTAACATCGGCCGCCAACCCCATATCATCGTAGGCTCTCCCCTTACGACGGCATCGCAAAATCGCGTCATTCTGAGCGAAGCGAAGGGAAATCTGGGGCCCTTGCCCAGGGCCATCGACGCACCGGCTGACTAGCCGATAGCCGATAGCTGACAGCTCGTTGGGGTGACATCTTTCGCTTGACCAAATAGCACGTCTGTTCTATTCTAGCAACACACCTTATTGAGGGGAGTGTGCCGGGGAAATGAATACAGCAGGGTTGATTCTGGCGAACAGGCGTAGGCGCGGGCGACGTGGCCGCCGCGGCCGCCATGGCCGCCGACTAGTAGGAAGCGCTTCTCGCACGCAGGTGGGAGAGGAGACAAGTGTGAAGGACGAAAGCGAACAGGAACGAATTGAACGGCTCAAGGTTGAGTTCTACAAGGATGTGCTCAACAGGGCAGAACAAATCATGCTTCCAATCGCTGATCAGATCGGCGGGCTTGACCGTGAACTCTCCGTGCTTCGCGTCAAGCTGCGACAAGTCATGAAACGCCTAAAGCATGGCCAGGGCAAGGACGCTGATGTCAAGCTGATGCTTCGCTCTATGGAGATGCTGAACCGTCTCGCATCAACGCGCTACAGGCTTTCAAAGCAGTCGCGCGAAGATTTGGCAGACAGCCTCGGGGACGTTCTGGAACGTGCCCGCGCCCAGCTTGGCATAGGAGATCGCCATGGCGCGTGAGCTTGAACGCGCGCTCGCGGCCTTTCGCAAGCAACCTGCGGCCGCGCCACAACATCGGGCAATCGAAGGAGACGATGCCGCATTTCGCGCTGCCGTCGACCTCCGCCTGCAAACTCTTGAACGACAGCTCGACGAGCTGAAAGGCCGGATCAACGGGTTGCTCTTTCTTCTCGCCGGCGCTGTCGCTACCAACGTCATCCTCCGATTACTTGCATTAAAAGTGGCCGAAACGTGAAGCTGACTAGATTCGAAAAAATAAAAATGGAAAGTCAATCAACCATTGGGCGGATCAGCAAGCACTGGACGCAGGCCCTGCGCCCGTACCAGCTCGATGTCTGGCGCGCTGTCCTCGACAGTGTGCTCAACCAGCGCGGCCTTAGCTTCTCTGTAGAAATGGCCCGCCAGGCGGGCAAGAACGAGCTGTCTGCCCAACTCGAAGCCTATGTACTCGCGCTCAACATCGACCGCGAGGTCGACAACGTCAAGTGCGCGCCGACGTTCGAGCCACAGGCGCGCATCAGCCTGCGTAGACTGTGGTCTCGTCTGACTGAGGCACGATACGGCGAAGTCGCAACGATCGAAGCCGGTCACATCGTCCGCCTCGGCCGCGCCCGCCAGTTCTTCATGTCCGCCGAACCCGACGCCAACGTCGCCGGCCACACCGCCAACCTCCTCCTCGAAGTCGACGAAGCGCAGGACGTCGATGATGAGAAGTTCGACCGCGACTTCCGCCCCATGGCGTCCGTCAGTAACGCGACCGTCGTCTACTACGGCACCGCCTGGGACGACTCCACGCTGCTCGAACGCGCCAAGCAGCGCCACCTCGACCTCGAACGTCGCGACGGCGTCCGTCGCCACTTCGAGTACGACTGGCAGGTCGTCGCGCGCCACAACCCCGCTTATGGACGCTACGTCGAATCGGAGCGCAAGCGCCTCGGCGAACAGCACCCGCTCTTCCTCACGCAGTACTGCCT
>JBKKBW010000587.1:0-1360 GCA_046713635.1 Dehalococcoidia bacterium | reverse complement strand
AAGCCGCTGCAGAAGCCGCATCCGCCCCTCTGGGTCGCGTCATCGCGGCGCGAAACGACGATGGTCGCGGCGCGCCTCGGCATGGGATCGCTCGGCTTCGCGTTCGAGACGCCCGACGAGGCGCACGAACGTGTGCAGCAGTACTTCGAATTGGTGCGCGAGGAATGCATGCCGATAGGGAAGGCGATCAATCCGGCGCTGGCGGTGCTGTCGTCGCTGATGTGCTGCCCGAGCGACGAAGAGGCGATCGCGAAAGGGGTTGAGGGCACCCAGTTTTTCAGTTACTCGCTCGGCTACTACTACTCCCCAATGACTGGGCCGCACCACAAGCCAGGCGCCGTCAACGTCTACCGCAAGTTCAAAGACACGCCGGAGTCGGAGCGGCTGGGCTTCGCCCAGCTGAGACGGCAGCTTGGGGGCTTCGGAACGAGCGGCGAAGGCAACTCGGACACGGAGCCGGAGGACGAAGTGCAGCGAGCGCTCTGGCGCGCTGCACAGCGCGGCGGCTGCATCGGGACGCCTGACTTCATCCGCGACACGCTGCTCAAGTACGAGGCAGCGCACCTCGATACGATGATCTTCGTCGCGCAGTCCGGGGCGCGCAAGCACGAGGACGTCATGGAATCGATCGAGCTGTTTGGCAAGACGGTGCTGCCCGAGTTCAAGGAGCGCCACAAGGAACATCAGAAGTGGCGCGCGGAACAGCTTGCGGGGGTCGAGTACGAAGTGAACTCCTCGATCTGAAACCGTTGCCGAACGACATCAGCGCAGCGGCGTTCGTTAAGCGACTAAAGGCCCACCGTTCGCCGGACGAACTGGCGAAGATTCAGCGTTACTTCAAGGCGGGCGAAGGCCAGTACGGCGAGGGCGACAAGTTTATCGGCGTTCGTATGGGACAGGTCTTCGCGCTAGCCAAGGAATCGCTCGAGATGCCGCCGAGCGAACTTGAGAAACTGCTCGAGAGTCCGATTCATGAAGTTCGGGCCGGCGCGCTCAGCATCATGGACAAGCAGGCGCGTCGGAAGAGCACGGTCGATAGCCGCCGGAAAGAACTCTATGCGCTGTACATGCGGCGCATCGACAGGATCAACAACTGGGACTTAGTGGACCTCGCCGCGCCGTACGTAGTGGGCGGCTACCTGTTCGACAAGCCTCGGGGCATCCTGTACAAGATGGCCCGGTCGAAGAACCTATGGAAACGGCGCACGGCTATCGTGAGCACCGCGTACTTCATCCGGCAAGGCGATGTGGCCGACACGTTCAAGATCGCGGAGATCCTGGTCAACGACGGCGAAGATCTCATCCAGAAGGCCACCGGCGGATGGGTGCGCGAGGCCGGAAAGCAAGACGCCAAACGGCT
>JBKKBW010000586.1:0-2719 GCA_046713635.1 Dehalococcoidia bacterium | reverse complement strand
GGCGACGCTGAGCGGAGCCTTTGTTGCACCGCTCGCCGCCTTTGCGCTCTACCTGCTGGCGGCTGGTGCGTTCGACGATTTCTGGACCTACACCGTGTCCTTCAACGCGACGTACGTGCCTTCGCCGCCGTGGCCGCCGTTTGGCCGCTGGGAGGATGTCGTTAACCAGGCGGCGAACAGCGATCGCTGGCTCTTCCTCGTTGCGGCGATAGGCTTTGTCGTCTGGGCTGGAACGTTCCTCTTCACCCTGATTCGAAAGAAAACTCCTGGCGAGTTTCTATTCCAGGTGCCGCTAGCTGCTATCACGCTCGGCGTCCTCGGCTACTCTTGTCTCAACTTCGCTGGCTGGGGCGACTTCTTCCCGTTTGTTCCATGGGTGGCGATCTGGTCGGGCTGGATCTTGCATAGCATCCGAAGGCTCGGCCCGATCGCGGCGGTTGGCTCCATCGTGGGTGCTGTCCTGCTCATCGGGTACGGGCACTTTACGCTTGTCGACCAGACCAGGCTTCAAGCCCCGGTGCAGAGCTTAGGTTGGCAACGCGCCCAAATCGAAGAGCTCGAAAGGTCCGTACTGCTCGGTCAGAACGATCGTCTCTATGTGGTAAATAACATGGGCTGGTACTCACTCCTATCCGATCACGATAACACCACAGAGTTCTTCTACACCTGGGACGGCATCCCGAACTACATCCTTGATGAATACGGCAGCTACGCGCCGATTACGACTGCCCTTGAGCAAGGCGAGCCCAAGCTAGCTGTGCTTGGGTTCTACGCGTTGCCGGAGGTGCTTGCTGCCATGTCGAAGAACTACGCACAGATCGACCCTGCTTCGCTCCCGTCGTACTTCGCGAACCGGGCCGAGTTTTGGATCCGAAAGGATCTAATCGAAGCTGGCGCTACTGTGCAGGCGCTGCCCAGCGAGTCCGAGGTTCAGGCGACGTGTAGGCAAGCCGTCGATTGGCAGCAGGCCGGTCGCGAGACGGGCAAACTCACCAGCGTTTCAGGACCTGTGACCGCGATCAACGGGACCCGGTTCGGCGAATATTCGCTGGAGCTTGGCCAGGGAAAGAAGTTCTTCGTTTTTCTCGACAAGCGCGCCGTCGCAAATCTCCAGGCGCCCGCGGAGCAGATCTTTGGCGGGAAGACCGTCTGTGCGCGCGGCATAGTGCGTCCGAAGCTGGGCATCCCCACCATCACTGTGTACGATGTCCGCTCGCTGCTGTTGGTCGCCGGGTGACGCGACCACGGTCCGGGCTCGTTCGCGAGCGAAAATATAGGGGCCGCCCTTCCGAGCGGCCCCTCCTCTGTTCGAGAATGCCGCGGACTTCAGTCCGCGGTGTCGCAGGTCAACGCGTTAGAATATTGATCGTGCACGCCGAGCCGAGGCCGATAACGTGCGCCAGACCAACCTTCGCGCCTTCGACCTGTCGCGCGCCGGCCTGCTCGCGCAGGTGCCAGACCACCTCGACGATGTTCGCGACGCCCGTCGCGCCCAGGGGATGGCCCTTCGAAAGCAGCCCGCCGCTTGGCGCCACGGGGATTCGCCCGCCGATCGATGTCTCGCCCTCGTCGATCATGCGGCCGGCTTCGCCCTCGCCGCAGAGACCGAGGTTTTCGTAGTGCAACATCTCTGCCGTAGCGAAGCAGTCGTGCAGCTCGACCAGGTTTAGCTCGTCCGCCCCCAACCCCGCCTTCTCATACGCTTCCTTCGACGCGTTGCGCGTCAGCGTGTTCACGTCCGGCAAGATCAGGTCGCGCTCCGACCATGGATCCGAGGTCAGCACGGACGCCGCAACCTTGATCGGTTTCGTCGTGTACTTCGCTGCCTTGTCGTACGGCACCAAGATGGCCGCCGCCGCACCGTCACCGGTCGGGCAGCACATGTACAGCGTGTTCGGCCACGCGACGGTTCGCGCGTTCATCACGTCTTCGAGCGATGTCTCCACCTGGTACTGGGAGTACGGGTTCGCCATCGAGTGCTTGTGGTTCTTTACCGCGATCTTGGCGAACTGCTCTTGTGTGGTCCCGTACTTGCGCATGTGTTCGACGCCTGCCTGTCCGAACACCGCCGGCATCAGGCCGGAGCCCACGATACCTTCAGGTGAAGGTCCGCTGCGGCCGCCGCCACCTGCTCCCAGCAGGCCCATCTTTCCCATTTGCTCCGAACCGACGGCCAGCGCCATGTCGTACGCGCCTGACGCGACGGACATGTACGCCTCGCGAAACGCCGTCGACCCAGTGGCGCACGCGTTGGAGACGTTCACCACCGGGATGCCCGTCTGCCCGATCTCCTTCAGGATCCGTTGACCCACGGTCGCGTTCGCCTGGTAGAGGTTGCCGCTTATCATGATCTCGATGTCCTTCAAGGACACGCCCGCATCGTTCAACGCGAGCAGGACTGCCTGAGCACCCAGCTCTGGCAAGTCCTTTTCGGGGTAGCGGCCGAACTTCAACATGCTCACCCCGATGATTGCTACGTCACGCATTACTCTCCTCCTTGGATGCCGGGCGTGTTCGCCCTAGTGTGCGCCGTTCGACGGGCGGAACTTGAACGCGATGATCTCGTTACCCTCTTTGTCGACATGGACGGTCTCTGTGTACATTTCCACCGGCATCCCGAACTTCAGGTTCTTCGGGTCCGGCTCCACACCCTCGATGTTCGCGCGCACGCTAACGCCTTCCGGCAGGTCAACGATCGCTGCGATGTATGGTACGGGGA
>JBKKBW010000585.1:0-12034 GCA_046713635.1 Dehalococcoidia bacterium | reverse complement strand
GAACAGGGCTAGTCACTAAGTTGCGCCGCGAGCGCGGCAGGTGTTGTAACTGGAAGCTTGCAGACGTAATGTTCGCAGACGTATGCGGTCGGCCTGCCGTCGATCATCTCGCGCGAGGCGAGCAGTGGCGATGGCGGATCGACGAGCGGTTCATCGGAGCCAACCAAGACGCGGTTAGGGAGATAACGCCCGTACACGCTGCGTAGGAGATCGATGGCGGCGGGGTCGCCGCGCTGACCGATGATCGCGACCTCCTTCGGAGTCGAGAGATAGAAATCGAGCGCGGCGAGCCAGTTCGCGAAGCCCGTTGGCAGGCGCTCCAGGTATTCGCGGACGGAGCGGATGGTGCTCACTGCGTAGCGTTCGTAGTCCTGCTTGCCCGTGAACGCAGCGAGCCGCAGCAGGGCGAAAGCTGCGGCTGACCCGCCCGAAGGCGTGGCGTTGTCGAAGATGTCGCGTGGCCGTACGACGAGCTGCTCGTGATCGTGGCCTGTGTCGAAGAAGACCTCTCTCGATTTGTCCCAGAACCGTTCGATCATGCCACCTGCGAGGCGTACGCTTTCTTCAAGCCAGCTTTGCTCGAACGTGGCCTCGTATAGGATGAGGAGCGCATCGATTAAGAGCGCATAGTCCTCCAGGTAAGCGTTGAGCTTGGCCCGTCCGGCCTTCCACGTACGAAGGAGCCTATCATCGCGCTGGAGCTGTTCGACAAGAAACACCGCGTTGCGGCGAGCGATATCAACGTACAGCTGGTTCTCCAGGGTAGCGCCCGCTTCAGCGAACGCCTTCAACATGAGCGCGTTCCACGATGTGAGAACTTTGTCGTCCCGCTCCGGTGCGATGCGCTGCGAGCGAACATCGAATAGTGTTGAACGCGACTCTGCGAGGGCCGTCTGTAGCTCTTCGGTGGTGATCCCAAGCTCTGCTGCGACTTCATCGTCCGGGCGCGGGCACCATAGGATGTTGTGAGTCTCAAAGTTGCCGACTTCTGTAACGCCGTAGTACGCTCGCACGATTCGGCCGCGTTCCGGCCCAAGCGCCAAATCGATCTCGAGCTTGGACCAAACGAAGAACTTGCCCTCTTCGCCCTCGCTGTCTGCGTCCTGCGCCGAGTAGAACCCGCCGCTCGTGTCGAGCATCTCGCGTTCCACGTATGCGAGCGTGTGTTCGACTACCTGCCGATAGAACGCATTGCCGGTAGCTTGGTACGCATGTAGGTATAGCGACGCAAGCTGCGCGTTGTCGTACAGCATTTTCTCGAAGTGCGGGACGAGCCAGATCGCGTCGGTGGAGTAGCGGTGGAAGCCGCCGCCGATCTGGTCGTACATACCTCCGAGTGCCATCTTCTCCAGGGTGCGCTCGAGTATGCGCAGAGGCTCGGGATCGCGGCTGGCGTGCCAGTAGCGCAGGAGGAACTCGTAGGTCATGGGCTGTGGGAACTTCGGTGAGCGGCCGAAGCCACCGTTTTCGGCGTCGAAGTTCGGCGCCAAGGTTCGGAAAGCTGCGGCCAGTATGTCGCGCGTGAGCGGATCGCTACCTGGCGCGGTAGCCGCCTGCTGGCTCAAGTGCTTTACGATTTGTTCAGTGTTCGCCAAAACCTCGTCGCGACGGTTGCGATATGCATCGGCGACGGCCTCCAGGACATGCGGAAATGCGGGCATGCCGCCGCGGTCGGTTGGGGGAAAGTAGGTGCCTGCGTAGAATGGCCTGCCGTCTGGAGTCATGAAGACAGACATCGGCCAGCCGCCGTTGCCGGTCATGGCCTGGACCGCGTTCATGTAGATGGAGTCAACGTCGGGGCGCTCCTCACGGTCTACTTTGATGCTGACATAATGCTGGTTCATGATCGCCGCAATCTCGGCGTTCTCGAACGATTCTCTTTCCATAACGTGGCACCAGTGACAAGCCGAGTAGCCGATGCTCAGAAAGACGGGCTTGTCTTCGGCTCGCGCCTTGGTGAAGGCCTCGTCGGTCCAGGGGTACCAGTCGACAGGGTTGTCTTGATGCTGTAGAAGGTAGGGACTGGTTTCGTTGGCGAGTCGGTTAGGCACAATTTACGGTACAAGGTATCCAGATTGGGCGACAAGAAGCGGAGGTTCTGAATCTAGCATGCTAACCGAAGCCGAACGAACCCGCGCGCTTGATCGGCTGCAACCTGCGGTCGACAGAGCGAGGGCGTTCTCGGGCTGGGACTTTCCCGGCATGAAGCGACCGGTCCTGTTGGAGCCTGGGCCGGCGTGGGACTACGAAGCGCTGGTACGACAGTACGGGCATGAGGCGCAGGCGGCGCTCGACCTGGGTACAGGCGGGGGAGAGTTCGTCGCCAGCATCCGTGATGACCTGCCGCAACGAACGGTCGCGACCGAGGAGTGGCACGTCAACGCACCGATCGCGTATCGACGGCTAGCACCGTTGGGCGTCGATACGATCTGGTGCCGCAGTGTGTACCTGCCGTTCCGCAATGAGATGTTCGACCTGGTGTTCGACCGGCACGAGGAACTGGAGCCTGCGGACGTCGCCCGCGTCTTATGTCCAGGCGGGGTGATCGTGACGCAGCAAGTAGGGCCGAACAACTGGATCGAGCTGCAGCGCTACTTCGGAAACGCGACGGCCGGAAACCGCGCGAACTCGCGCTTGACGGACTTCGGCGACATCCGGGGCGAGTACGCTCACGGCTTCGAGTCGGCCGGCCTGCGGATCACCAGGAGCGACCAACACGACTACAAGGTGGCGTACCAAGACCTAAGCGACTTCGTGTTCATGCTGCTGATCACTCCTTGGACGATCCCTGACTTTGACGTTGGGCGCGACGTGGAGCTGCTGCTCGCGTTAGAGGAGGACTGTTCGACTGAGGATGGGCTCGTGCTGACGTGGAGCCGGTTCCTTATCGTCGCCAAGAAGCCGGCGTAGCGGAGGAGGAATCTGATGGTCAAAGAGCAGGGGCCGGCGGCATGGGTACGAGAACTGCGCGGCTGGTAGAATCAGCACGAGATGCGCATTGCTGTCGGATGTGACCACGCGGGCTTTCCGCTCAAGGGCCCTACCACCGCTGAGGCGCGCCGGCTTGGGCACGAGGTCATTGATCTAGGGACCCACGGCGCCGACGCCGTCGACTACCCTGACTTCGCGGAGGCTGTCGCGAATGCCGTCGCGCGCGGTGATGCAGATCGTGGGTTGCTGATTTGTGGCAGCGGCGTGGGCGCGTCGATAGCGGCGAACAAGGTCTCAGGCGTGCGCGCAGCGACGTGCCACGACACGTACTCGGCGCATCAAGGTGTCGAGCATGACGACATGAACGTGTTGTCGCTGGGAGCACGTGTTATCGGCGAAGAACTTGCGCTTGAAATCATCCGCTCCTTCCTTGGCGCCTCGTTCTCAGGCGATGAACGGCACGTGCGACGCCTCGCCAAGGTGATCGCAATCGAGGCGCGGCACCAACGCCTCGACGTGTAGACCGGCCGGGAATGTCATTCGAGCGAACGGAGATCACCAAGCCGGACGGCAGGCGGCTCTGGTTTTACTCATGGGAAGAGCCGCCCCCTAAGAGCATAGAGCTCGTGCAGAGTCCCCGGCTGGAGTCGGACGGCCTCGAGCTGCGTTGGAATCCCGTACTGGAGGAGTGGATCGTTGTCGCGCCGGAGCGGCAAGAGCGTACGTTCTTTCCGCCGGACGCGTACTGTCCACTCTGCCCAACCCGCGATGCCTTGCTGCCGACGGAAGTGCCTGCAAGTGGCTATGAGCTCGTTGTGTTCGAGAATCGCTTCCCCAGCTTTTCGCGGACCGCGAGTGCGCCCGTTAGAGCGCGAAAGCCGTACAGAGCTAGCAGATCGTCCGGCTCTGCGGAGGTCGTGGTCTACTCTTCGGATCACAGCGCGTCGCCGGGCGACATGACACTGCAGCGCGTAGGACGACTCGTCGAGGTGTGGACAGACCGGTATGCAGAGTTGGCGGCCCGCCGCGACGTACAGTATGTGCTGATCTTCGAGAACCGCGGTGTTGAGATCGGCGTAACGTTGACGCATCCGCACGGCCAGATATACGCGTTTCCGTTCGTGCCACCCGTGCCTGCGAAAGAGCTCGCATCGGCGGGACGGTATCGCCGGGCGAACGGTACGTGTCTGCATTGTGACGTCACTCGAGCGGAGGCAAGGGATGGGCGTCGTGTGGTTTTCGCCAACGAAGGCTTCCTGGCGTTCGTGCCATACTTCGGCCGTTATCCATATGAGGTGCACCTTGTGAGTCGGCAGCACCGTGCATCGCTGCTCGAGCTCACAGACAACGAGAGGTGCGATTTAGCCGAGGCGCTGCAGACAACGCTGCGGAAGTACGACAGCCTCTGGTCGCGGCCGATGCCGTTCGTGATGGTAGTGCACCAGAAGCCTGCCGACGGGCGGCGGTACCCGGGGTGCCACTTGCATCTGGAGCTCACGCCGCCATACCGGAGCCGTGACAAGCTGAAGTTTCTGGCCGGTTGCGAGACGGGCGCCGGGGTGTTCATCAATGACGCACGTGCTGAGGAGATTGCGGCAGCATTACGTGCGGCGGAGCCGCACACGTGAGAACGGGAGACGATTGGGCGCCGAGACCAATCAGCCAGCGATCTGAAGAGCTTGTCGGTCTGTTCCGCAAGCGCTTCGGCCGGACACCGGAAGGGATCGCGCGCGCGCCCGGCCGCGTCAATCTGATAGGCGAGCACCTGGACTACAACGGAGGGCGGGTACTGCCGGTCGCAATCGACCGAAACGTGATGGTCGCGTTTGCGAGCAGAGACGATGCCACGATGCATGTGCACTCGGTGGACTTCGAGCAGAATTCTACGTTTTGGGTAGGTTCTCAGATTCCGCATGACCCACGAGCGCAATGGAGTCACTACGTTCGCGGCGTATGCGCAACGCTATCCGAAACGGGATACTGTGGGCCCGGGCTCGATCTAGCGATCTCTGGTGACATCCTTCTAGGTGCGGGCCTGTCGTCGTCGGCGGCGCTCGAGGTGGCTGTTGCTGGAGCGGTGCGAGAGGCGTGGCAGATCGACTTGGATGAGAAGCGCCTTGCGCTGCTCTGCCAGCGAGCAGAGAACGACTTTGTGGGAGTTCAGTGCGGTGCCATGGACCAGCTAGTTGCCGCATTGGGTCTGGCGGGGCATGCTCTCTTGATCGATTGCAAGTCGCTCGAATGGGAGCACGTTCCGCTGGAGTTACGTGAGCGCGATGTTGCGCTCGTCGTGGTCGATAGCGGACAGCGGCGCCGTCTGGAGCAGTCGGACTACAACCAGCGACGCGATGAGTGTGCAGAGGCGCTAAGGCTGCTACGCTCCTCCCTCGATACGCGTCCAGAAACGCTTTGCGACGTCGGGCTAAGCGATCTTAAGCAGGCGTCGCTGCCTCAAAGTTTGTTGCGCCGCGCGCGACACGTGATCACTGAACAGGGCCGCGTTGATCGGGCAGTCGAAGCGCTCCGAGGTAATGAGATGAACGAACTGGGGACGCTCATGAACGGGTCTCACGCCAGTCTGCGTGACGACTTCGAGGTGAGCACGCCGGAACTCGACCGGCTGGTTGAGCTTGCGCAGGTGCACGCAGGCACTCTTGGTAGCAGGCTCACTGGCGCGGGCTTTGGTGGATGCACCGTCAACCTTGTACACAAGGATTCGGTCGACGCGTTCGCGGCTGAGGTTGTCGAGCGTTACGTGAACGAGACCGGGCTGTCTGTACGCATGTTAGTTTGCCGGCCGTCGAATGGTCTGCGCGTGGAGCGAGTAGGGTAGGGTGAGCACCCGGGCACTAAGCATCGAGACGAGCGGAGGGGGAATCGCCGTCGAGGCAGCCCGGGTGCGCGCGACCTTCGCCCTCGATGATGGAACCTTCACAATCGAAGACCCGGCAGGGGTTTGGCCGCGGCTCGATAGCGTGACTGTTGGTGTGCAACTCGCGGGCGGCCCGGAGCTTTCGTCCGCAGACGTTGGATGGACAATCGAAGAGCAGCCCGTGCGTGTCGAGAACGCACACGGAATCGGAACGAGAGTGTCGCTCTCGTCCGAGGTTGAACACGGTCTGCGCCTACGCATCGAGATGTGCGTCTTCCACAAACGGTCCGAGGTGACGCTTCGCGTTGGTGTGGAGAACCGCGGCGCCAACCAGCGGCAGATCGCCGAGATCGTGCCGTTCAGTTACCAGGGCGCACGATCGAGCGCGGTGCTGCGCCCGCCAGCTTCACGGTGGCGCTGGTATCGACATGGGTGGCAGTCGTGGTCGCCGAGCCTTAGCCTTGCCGCGGGGCAGCGAGACTTGGAGCTTCGCCCGCCTGTGTTGGTGCCGGCGCCTGTCGGCCTGCGGCGCGGCGAGCTCGCTTCTAATGAAGTGGCGGTGTTACTCGATGGAGAGTCGGGTAGAAGTTTGCTGGTGGGGTTTGTCAGTGCGTGGCGGCAGTGGGCCCAGGTTCAGCTCAATGCCTCGGCGCACGCACTGCGTGCAGGTGGTTTTGCGGATGGCGTGCCGCTGGATCCGGGCCAGACGATGTGGTCGGAGCGACTGCTCATCGAGTTCGCTGGTGAACCGGAGACGGCACTGAGGCGTTACGCCGAAGCTGTTGCGCGCGAGATGGGAGCGCGTGTCCCGAGTGAGTCACCTGCCGGATGGTGCTCGTGGTACTACTACTTCACGACGGTGAGCGAACAGGATGTGCTAAGCAACCTGCACTTTTTGGAGGCGCACAAACGCGAGCTTCCTATCCAACTGGTGCAGATCGACGATGGCTATCAAGCAGACATCGGCGATTGGACGACGACAAACGAAAAGTTTCCGCGCGGCATGGCGCCTCTAGCAGCGGACATTACCGGCGCAGGCTTTACTCCGGGCGTATGGCTGGCGCCGCTACTGGCGGGCGAGAACTCTCGGCTCTACGCAGACCATCCGGACTGGGTGATCCGCGGCGAGGACAGCGAACCGGTTGTGGCGGCGCAGAATTGGAACCAGCGCAACTTCGGGCTAGATTGCTCGAACCCCGATGTGGAACGCTGGCTGCGCGACCTGTTCGGTGAAGTTACTGAAGGCTGGGGCTACGAATACGTGAAGGTCGATTTTCTGTACGGCGCAGCGATCGCGGGGCGCCGTTTCGATGAGCGCGTAACGCGCACGGAGTCATACCGGCGCGGTCTATCTGCGATACGGGAAGGTGTGGGAGCGAAACGCTTCGTCCTTGGCTGCGGCGCCCTGATGGGCGCGTCGGTGGGACTGATCGACGCGCAACGGATTGGCCCGGACGTTGCGCCGTGGTGGAGTTACCGGCCGCGCGGGCGACCGATCGCGCGCGGGCGACGGCGCATCGGCGGCGAGCCAGCCACGGACAATGCGATCCGAAACATCCTAACGCGTGGGTGGATGCACGGCCGCCTCTGGGTGAACGATCCGGACTGCCTGCTGGCGAGGCAGACACGGACAAAGCTATCGCTCGCCGAAGTACAGACGCTGGCAACGGCAATCGCCTTGTCCGGGGGAGCTGTGTTCCTGAGTGACGATATGGAACAGCTGTCCGCCGAGCGTCTCGACTTGATATCGTCCCTGTTGCCGCCAGTTGCAGAGTCAGCACGCGTACATGAACTACTGCGCGAGGAGATGCCTTCGACTATGCAGGTCGAGCTAAGCCGACCGTTCGAGTCGTGGATGCTCGTCGGTCGGTTTAACTGGGGCGGTCGCAGCCGAAACGTCTCTCACTCGCTCCCTCCCGGGCGCTGGCACGTCTTTGATTTCTGGGAACAACGCTATATGGGGGTCTATGAGGGCGAGGTGCTTCTCGAGCGCGTGCCAGCGCACGGCGCGCGCCTCCTATCTCTGCGCCTTGCGCTGGACCACCCGCAGGTGGTTGGAAGCACGTTTCACTACTCGATGGGTGGGAGGGAGATCGATGATATCCGTTGGGATCTGCGAGAGCGGGCGCTGCAGGTAGATCTTGTGCCGGTTGCGAAGCGTACGGGCGACCTGCTCGTGCACGTTCCTTCCAAGTACCGACTAAGAAACGTTACGCTGGACAGAAAGGTGATAGACGTGGAGCGCGATGGTCAGTTGATCGTGGCGTCGATCGCGATCGAGTCGCCGGCGTCCTTGGTCATGAGTCTAGCGTAGCTGATAGCTCGCTGCTCTCCTTGCAAGAGGGCGGCCACGCTCCAAGGAACGTGGCCGTGTTGTTTGTTCCAACCTTGGGGTATTGGTGTGTGGCTAGCAGTCGGCTCCATACTGGCGGACAACCATGAGAATGTCCTGGATGTTCACCATGCCGCTGTTGTCCAGATCGGCAGAGGCACTCTCCGTCATGTACCGGTTAAGGACGTAGAGAATGTCGTCTGTGCCAACGGAGCCGTTGTTTGTCACGTCTGCGCAAGGGATGGAGCCCGGCGGCTGGCTGGTCTGCGAGGGTCCAGGCGTGGGTGTCGGCGCCCGCGGCGTCGCGGTTGGCGGCGGGGTAGGCGCGCTGTAACCATCGGAGTAGCTGCCAAACTCTGTCGTCCAGTACCACCCATGCGTGCTGTTCGCGTTGTACGCTCGGCCAATCCCAATGGCCGTATAGTTGGAGCCCAGCATGTTGGCGTTGTGGCCCGAGCTGCCGCGCCATTGCTCAAATGTTGGACCCGCGGCCCAGTTACCGACGGCGATATTCTCGCCGATCCAAGCGTTGTACACGTAGCCGCAGTCGCGGATACGATCGACCCATGTTCGTCCGCTAGGCGTATCGTCGTGGGCAACGTAGTTGTAGGCCGCCATGTCGCCCGACTTCCATGCGGCGGCCTTGTTAAGGGTCGTCGAGAGCTTCAGCGGAGCGCGGTTATTCTGCTGCCGGTACTGGTTGATGGTTTGAAGAAATGCCTGCTCCTCGGCGTCGATGCTTGCGTCTATCGTGCAGCCTGGCGAAACGGCAGCATCGGTGGTCGCGAAGGTTGCGTAGAGGCCGGCCAGATTCCAGCCGGCGAGAAGCGCGCTGATACGCAGTAGTCTCATTGGCATGTTGAATCTAGACCTCTCCCTTACCAAGTTGGTCTCGCCAGAAGCATCGGCCGTGTGAAGGGGAAACTGTAGGGTTTTCACCTAAGAGATGGAGTGTGAGCCGCGATTTCGGCATGCTTGCCGCCTCGTTACTCTCTCCACCCCGCCAACGTGTCTATCCAGGGAGGGGTACGGTCTTTCACGCGGTAGCGCGAATATCGGGGAAAGCCCTTGCTTCAGCCCGACGAACGAGGCCGGCTCGTAGCCAATTGTGGTGGTGGGTCGCCTTGCGAGAGTCGGCGGCTGAAAGTGAGGCTTTGGGAGCGAAAGGGCGCCGGAAGCGAACGGGAGCTAAACGGGGGCGTTTGGCGCTACGAGCGGCCAGGGACGCGCGCGCTCCGCCACCAGCGCAAGGTCCAGGAGCAGCGCGTCCTCGTGGCGCCGTGCGTAAGCTTGAAGGCCAATGGGAAGGCCGCCGGGCGAAAGGCCGGCAGGTATCGAGATAGCGGGATAGCCGGAGATGTTCGCTGGGATCGTCAGCGCTCCGCCGTTGTACGGACTAACCTTTCGCTCTCCGACATACCGGGGCATCGGCCCCTCGGCCGCGAACGGCTCCACGGGGTTCACGGGGCAGAGCAAGACGTCAACTTGCTCGAAGATGCTCGCGAGCGCCTCGCTCATGGTAACCCGGAAACGGTCGACAGACGCCGCATGCCAAGCGCGATAAGTAGGCGCAGCCTCGATACCGAAGCGTATCTCGGCAGTCAGGTCATCCTTGCAGTCGGGCCACCTGTCCTTCAGATCGTTTACCAGAGATGGCAGTCCGGCGCTTGCCCACGCCATCCCGTTCTCCGGCATTGCGACGTCAATATCTAAGAGGTTGAGCCCGGCAGCGTCGATCGACGCGCGAGCGGCCTCGCTAACAACGTGTTCGACATCGGGATGCACCAGGGCACTTCCGAGATCCGCCGAATACGCTACGCGAAGTCCCTGCAGTGGTCGCATTCCAAGGTTGGCTTCCCATCCGTCGATCCGGGGCAGGCTTAGCGCATCACCTGGATCGTAGCCGGATGTGACGTCGTACCAGCGCGCCGTGTCGCGCACACTGCGTGTTACGGCTCCCGGCACCATCGTGAGCGCGCCAAACGAAGCGCGCGGCCCGCGTGGTATGCGGCCGAACGTGCCCTTTAGTCCAACAAGGCCGCAGAAGGACGCCGGCAGGCGAATCGAACCGCCGCCGTCGCCGCCGCTGGCTATCGGCACCAGGCCGCCGGCTACTGCCGCCGCGGCGCCGCCGGACGAGCCGGCGGGCGTCCGGTCCAGACTCCAGGGATTACGCGTAGTGCCGTAGAGTTTGGTCGACGTGTAGCCGACGAAGCCGAATTCGGACATAGTCGACTTGCCGAGAAGGATTGCACCAGAGCGACGCAGACGCGCGGCTATGGTACCGTCTTGAGCCGCGATGTTGTCCTTGTATGCGGCCGAACCATGCGTGGTGGGCATGCCAGCCACGTTCTGATTGTCCTTCATAAGAACCGGCACGCCGGCTAGCACGCCGGGGTCAAGGCCAGCGCGGACATCGTTGTCGATCTGCTCGGCGGCCTGACGCGCGCCTTCGGCATCCAGGTATGCGATCGCATTGAGCTTGGATGTCGCTACGGCCTCCAGCGACACTTCGACGGCGTCCGCGGCTCGGATATCGCCTCTGCGGATCGCGTTGGCGAGTGAGGTGGCGTCTTCGAGCCAAGGTTTCATGCTAGTGCTCGCGAGTACGGGTGAGCGAGCAAGCGCTCGCGGAGCTTGCTGTCACTGGTGAGGTCGATCGCGGTCCAAGCCATCGCCAGTGCGCCGTCGTACACTGCTTTGTCGGCCAACTCCGTAACGCAGTGCTCGGTGAACTCAGGTGTGTGATTGACCGCGGGAAGCGAATTGATTCCCACCATTGGGTGTATAGCCGGCATGGCGAGCGAGATGTTGCCCATGTCGGTCGAACCGGCCCAGCGCAGCAGATTAGCCGAGCCGAAGTCGGCAAAGACGCGACCGAGCTCCTCTGCGTTGCGCTTATAGATACGGGCGATCTCTGAGTCGTGCCGCATCTCTGCGTAGGGCGCCTCTACCTCGACGATCTCGAGCGTCGCGCCCGTTGCGAGCGCACCCGCCTCGAAGCACTTGTCCACCTTGGCGCGGATATCGCGCAGCTGATCAAGTGTCTTTGCCCGCACGTAGAACTTGGCGCTGGTCTTGGACGGCACAATGTTCGGCGCGTCACCTCCCTTGGTGACGATGCCGTGGATGCGATCAGTCGGGCGGATGTGCTGCCGGAGCAGCCCGATAGCAACCTGAGCGACAGTCAGCGCGTCGGCCGCGTTGATGCCCAGCTCAGGGTAGGACGATGCGTGTGATGCGCGACCGGCGTAATGCACGTCGATGTGCGAGACGGCGATCACAGGCGGCTCGGCGACATCGGATGGCGCGGGGTGTACCATCATCGCGGCGTGTACGCCGTCGAACGCGCCGCGATTGAGCAGCATGATCTTGCCACCGCCGCCTTCTTCCGCTGGGGTCCCGATGACGCTGACTCGTAGCCCGACATCGTCAGCGACCTTCGCGGCGGCAATGCCCGCTCCGGCGCTAGCGGCGGCGATGATGTTGTGGCCGCAGGCGTGACCGATGGCGGGCAGACAGTCATACTCAGCGCAGATTGCTATATGCAGCGGGCCGCCGCCTGCCGTCGCGACGAACGCCGTTGGAATGTCGAACGCGCCGCGCTCCACGGTGAAGCCTTCTTCCGCGAGGAGGTCGCACAACCAAGCGGATGCCCTCTCTTCCTTGAAGCCTAGCTCTGGGTGAGCGTGGATTCTGTGGCTCAGCTCAATGAGCGTGTCTCGCACGCCATCGATCCGTTCTTGAGCAGCTACCTTGGGGTCCATCGCTGGCTATTGTAGCGGGAACGAAAGGGAGAGCAAGCAGGGCGGGCGACTCCCCGACGTTTCGTGCAGTGACGCTTGACGCGACGGCAAGCAGAACTACCGCGACTGTCTGCGTGGCTTCGCGCCGATCAA
>JBKKBW010000584.1:0-2015 GCA_046713635.1 Dehalococcoidia bacterium | reverse complement strand
AGGGAAGGGAGGCTCCGAGCATGGCTCGCCATCGGGACAGGGCGGCGGGTCGACGCAGATCGTACCGTCGGGGCAGCCCGGCTCTGAACAAGGCTCGTCCTTCGGACAGACAGGCATGACGCAGCTCGTCGGGTCGTCCGCCGGACATGGTATTGGGTCCATACAGAGTACGTCGGGAGGGCACGGCGATCCTGGATCCGTACAGGTCTCGCCGGCCGGACAGCTAGGCGTATCCGGCGGTGCTTCCTGGGCGCTGGCCATCGACGTGGCCATAAGGGCGGCAGCCACCGAGATGGCTAGAGCCGCAAAGATTCCTATTCCTCGTCGCATAAGGATCCTCCTCGAGTTTGAGCTTCTTTATAGACGACGAGCAGGCAGGGATTGTTCCCCGCTGCCTCAGGCCCTTCGACTCTGACAGTATAATCGACTGCTATGTTCCTGACCGTCGGCATAGATATGATTGCCATCCCGCGCGTCCGCGCCGTCCTGGAGCGGCACAGCAGCCGCTTCCTGAGGCGCATCTACACACCCGAGGAGGCCGCCTTCTGCCGGGGCCGCGTACCGGAGCTAGCCGCCCGATTCGCTGCCAAGGAGGCCGTCATGAAGGCGCTGGGCACAGGCGTACGGGGCGTCGGCTGGCGCGAGATCGAGGTCTTGCCGGACCGCCGGGGCAAGCCCCTCGTCTACCTGTACGGACGGGCGAAGGCCCGCGCCGAGAAGATTGGTCTGCGGGCCCTCGACATCTCCCTCACGCACGAGCGCGACTTCGCGATCGCAGCCGTCGCGGGCGTTCGAGATGGCGAGCGTGACGACCCGGAAGAGAGCCGCGCCCGCTTGGTGCAGCGCCTTAAGGACCGGGGGTTGTTGTGAAACTCTGCACTGCCTTTTGTCATCCTGAGCCTCGCGGGGCGGTGCTCTCGGTCTCTTCAGTGGGTGTTGACGGCCCGGGGATGGGGCGGAGGGCGAAGGATCTCGCCGCCCCTAGTCTCGTCGTCCTGGTGTCTTGCAGGTCGACGATATGAAACTTTGCACCGCCGCCGAGATGAGTGCGCTGGAGGAAGCAGCCGCCAAAGCCGGCCGGCCATCAGCGACGCTCATGGAAGACGCCGGGCTCGGCGTCGCGCAAGAGGTGTGGATCACGCTGGGGGCGGTGCCGGAGCGTAAGGTCGTCGTTCTGGTTGGCCCGGGCAACAACGGCGGCGATGGCCTGGTCGCCGCGCGCCACCTGCACGACTGGGGCGCACACGTCACAGTGCTGCTGCTCGCGAAGCGCCCTGATGATGATCCGAATCTTCAGCACGTTGTCGAGCTTGGGATACCCGCCCGCGAAGCTGGCGAATCCGTCGAAGCGCTCGAAAGTGCCGAAGTGATCGTCGACGCCGTGCTTGGCACCGGCCGCGCCCCCCCGCTCGAGGGCGTCTTCGCAGGCGTGCTCGACCGCGTTTCTCAGTTGCGAACGAGCAACGCGATCGCGCCCAAGGTGATTGCGGTTGACCTTCCGACCGGCGTCGACTGCGACACGGGAGCAATCGATCCCCATGCGCTCCGCGCCGACGTAACGGTCGCGTTGGGTGTGTCCAAAGTTGGCCAGCATACGCTGCCCGGCGCGGACTACGCTGGCATCGTCGAGGTGATCGATATCGGGCTGCCAAAGGAGGCCGTGGACGCGCTCCCTGTCGACCTGCTCAACCCGCGCTGGGCGCGCGCGCGGCTGCCCGCGCGGCCGGCGGTCGCCAACAAGGGAATGTTCGGGCGTGTGCTCGTCGTGGCGGGATCGCAGCTGTACACGGGCGCCGCGCGACTGACATCGCTCGCCGCACTGCGCGCGGGCGCGGGCCTCGTGACGCTCGCCTGTCCGGCAAGTGTACAGGCGCTCGTCGCGCCCGACGCGAGCGAGGTGACGTACCTGCCGCTGCCGGAGACGAACGGCTTCGTCGCACCGCAAGGTGCCATCGACGTTGCACGAGCCCTGCCATCATATGACGCGCTGCTCCTCGGCCCGGGCCTCGGCCAAG
>JBKKBW010000583.1:0-1372 GCA_046713635.1 Dehalococcoidia bacterium | reverse complement strand
GCATCAATGACCGGACATTCGCGATAGGTTTGGGCACGGCGCAGCAGGTAAGCGTCGGCGCGTTGACGGCCCTGGCGAACAACACTGGGGGTCGCCTCCTGTTGAGCGGTCAGCTGAGTCCGAGCATCGACGACTATTTCCGCCTTAGCAAGTTCTTTATGCAGGTGCTCGCGGGTGTGACCAACACGAGCATTGTCACGGATCCGTCAGGCTATCTAGCGCCCGGGATGAAGGTACGAATACCGTTCACGTTGAGCGAGGCAGACATTGATAGTACGGCGATTCTCCTCACGGACCTCCCCGCCGTTCGCTTTCTCGTCGAGGCACCATCAGGAGATGTTCTGGACCCAGCCCAAGCAGGTGCGCTCGGCGCAACGTATGCAGTCGGCACCAATATGGTCTATTACCGATTCGGACTGCCGCTGCCGCTTGGAGGCAAGGCCACGCACGAAGGCACCTGGCACGCGCTTCTCGAACTAGACGAAGGCTTCCTCCGCGAGTACGCGCACAATACGGACTTGTCGTTTGCTGTTGGAGCTGGCCGCATCGTGCACGGCGTTCGCTACAACCTCAGCGTGCAAACATACTCAAATCTCAGGATGCATGCCAACGTGGCGCAAAGCAGTTTGCAGCCTGGAGCCAACGTTTTAGTGCGGGCTTCCCTTGCCGAATATAGCATCCCGATCGGGAGTAACCGATCAAGTGTTCGGGCGGAGCTCGAACGCCCGGACGGCACGCGCGGGACGCTCATGCTGACAGAGGTTGAACCTGGCGTGTTCGAAGGCGCCACTATCGCTTCGCTGCAGGGCGTCTACAACTTCAGGGTGATTGCGATGGGTACTACTATGCAGGGACAGCCATTTACGCGCGAAGAACTGCTCTCTGCAGCGGTCACCCTCGGCGCTGATCAACCTTTCCCCACGAGTCGTCCGTCCGGCCGCGGCTCGGACGAGCGTCTCTGCCAGTTGCTCAAATGTCTCGTCGGACCGCAGGGGTTTGGCGAACTCCTCTCACGTAGCGGGGCTGATCCAAGAGCATTGTCACGATGCATCGACGAGTGGTGCGAACAGCAGACACCATCGGAGGAAGAACTGCGCGAACGCGAGGGAACTGTGGGCCCGACTCGCCCCAAGACCATGATCCGGCCAGCGAAGGAGACTATTGCCATGCTTAGACATGTTCTCCGCGATATGGAGGAACACTCGTAGGCGCGAGACTGTCTTGGGCCGAAGAGATGGCTCCATAGCCTGGGACGACTATTGATCCCATGAAGAGGCTGCACGCCCGGCGGCACGCGTAGCGTCCGCGGGCGTATCCTAGCGACGGCAGGCTGGACGCCTGTCGCAGAAAGGAGGCAGCCGTGGATTACTTC
>JBKKBW010000582.1:0-1633 GCA_046713635.1 Dehalococcoidia bacterium | reverse complement strand
GTCGTGGGTCGTGATCACCCAGAACTGCTCCTCGCGAATCGCATCGATCAATTGCCCGGCGAGGTCGGGGGGCGCCATCCCGCCCGCAACCGATTGCTCCATGAACTGCTGGATCCCCAGCTCGACGGCGTTCAGAGCCGGCTCGGCGTTGTTCTTCAGGTCAGAAGGTCGGTTGCGGTCGGCGGTAAGGATGTTCGTCTGCACGAAGCCTGGGCAGAGGCAGGACACGCCGATCTTCGACTGGATCATCCTTAGATGCGTATACAGCCCTTCGGTGAGCGAGACCACTGCGTGCTTGGTCACGGCGTAGATGCCCGCTCCCGGCGTCACACCCGCGAGCGACGCCGTGTTCACGATGTGACCGTCCTCGCCCTGGTCGATCATCATCGGCACAAACGTCCGGATGCCGTGCAGCACACCCCAGTAATTGACACCGAAGACCCACTGCCAGTCCTTCATCGATGACTCCCATAAGAGCCCGCGTCCGCCGCCCACGCCCGCGTTGTTGCACAACACGTGCACCTTGCCGAACGCATCGATTGTCTGCTGCGCGAGCGCTTCGATTGATGCGGGGTCCGACACGTCAGCTCGTACGCCGATCACCTGATGCTCGGCCTGCGTAAGCTGCTTGACAGCAGCGTCGAGCGCGGGTTGTTCCACATCCGCCAGGACAACCTTCATGCCCTCCTGCGCGAACCGCGTCGCCAGCCCCAGCCCAATGCCGCTCGCCGCCCCGGTAACAACCGCCACCTTCCCCTCAAAGTCCTTCATGCGTTGCCTACCTTTGCGTCCAGTGACGGAGTTCGCCATTCATAGCCGTTGCAGACTGCAATTCGAGCTTTGGTGTCAAGAGATGAGGTTGCCGCCCACTGCGCCACAGCCTGATCCGTTTGGCGAGGCGAGATTCCGAAGTCTGTCCTCAAGCAGTAGAAAACGACGAGCTGTCCGGTCTGGGCCTGACGAGTCCACTTCAGAAGGGCATCATCCAGCCCCGCCTGCAGTTTGCTGAGAAGCGCCTTCGGCGGCTCGACCAGTGACCTGGGGCCTCGCATCACTACTACGTCACGCTCAAGGAGGGGGGTTGACGACGGTCTCTTGGAAGGCTGCTTCCTCCCTTGAGTGCCGAATGTTCTTGGCTTCTACCCAGACATCGCCGACAAGAATATCGGGAGAGCCAGGGGCTGCGACGAAACGTGGCGTGCCAAGCCGCGAAACCTCGTAAGCCCAAGCGAACGCAGCTCCTTCGGCGAAGACGTCTAGTAGGCGGTCGTCGTGTCTCCTTGAGTGCATCACGCCCGTGGGGTGCTGGGAAGTGAGTCTCCCGCCGAATGCACCGATATCGCCTGCTTCCGCAATCGCGTAGATGAGGTCGCCGAAATCTTCTTGAGGCCCATCAATTGCCATGGATATCCAGCAACTCTTGTCGAGATCCCGCCAAGTCGGGAAGAGTCTTTTGAGTAGATGCGTGAGGCGCGTATCCATTAGCGGTATTCCGCTACAAGTCCGGTGGCGCCGAGGCGTACTGCTCGTCTATCGGGCTCATGAGCCCCACGTGGTTGCCGTCCGGATCATCGATCACCGCGTAGCGTGCGCCCCAAAACGCATCGAAGGGCGCCAGATGACCCTTGTACCC
>JBKKBW010000581.1:0-2675 GCA_046713635.1 Dehalococcoidia bacterium | reverse complement strand
GAGCAGGCGTCCGCGCCGATTACGCAGGCGGTGCTGAACCGCGGGTTACGAGCGTACGGGATGAAGGCGATGGTGGTGCTCTTCATCCTCAATGCGATCGACGAGTTCGACCGCGCCGTACTGGCGGTGTCACTCGACCGCATCAGGGAGAGTTTCGGGCTGTCGGACGCGGTGGTCGGGTTGCTGCCGATGGCAGTCATCTTCATCACAGGGCTGCTAAGCCTGCCAGCGGGTCACCTCGCAGACCGCATGGACCGCACGAGGATCCTGGCCGCGGGGAGCATCATATGGGGTGGCGCGGGACTGCTTGCAGCGGCATCGGTCAACTTCGTGCAGCTCTTTTTCACACGCGCCCTTCTGGGGATCGGGCAGGCAACGATCAATCCCACGCATGCGAGCCTCCTGTCGGACTACTATCCGGTACGGCTGCGCGGCCGGGCGTTGGGTTACCACCGGGCGGCGAACCCGCTGGGGCAGATGCTCGGTGCGGTGATCGGCGGCGGCATCGTCGCTGCGGTAGGTTGGCGCTGGGGGTTCGTTGCAGCGGCGATCCCAGGGCTGCTGTTCGGGATGCTGGCCCTGACGCTGCGGGAGCCGAAACGCGGAGAGGCTGACCTGAACGCTGCGATTGAAGAGAATCCGATGCTGGCCGACTTCCTCAAGGAGCCGGAGGACGCGATGGGCTTCCGCGAGAGCTTGGGAACGACGTTCAGCATCCCCACCCTGCGAAACCTGATCTATGCGAACGCGGCGTTCGGGTTCACGCTGATCGGCATTGTGTTCTGGCTACCGGCGCTGTTCGAGCGGCGTTACGGCTTCTCGACGGAGGAAGCGGGGTTGGCGTTCGGCGCGCTCGCGCTGTCGTCGTTCCTCGCGACATGGTTCGGAGGGCCTTTTGCGGACTGGTGCGTGCGGCGCGGCTTTGCGTTCATCGGACAGATCGGCACGGCAACCGCCGCCGTGCTAACGATCACGTGGACGGTGGGGTTCGCGATCCCGTCGGTCTGGGTGATGACCGTACTATTGATCATCGGCGCGCTGATCGCGTCGTTGACGATCCCGGGGATCAGCACGCTGATCGCGGCGACTGCGCCGCCGCGCATCCGGTCGCAAGCGTTCGCTGCCTTCGGGCTAGCGCTCGCCGTGTGCGGCGCAGCCGCTGCGCCCCTGGTGGTAGGCGCAGTGTCGGAGCTGTTTCAGGCGTGGTGGGGCGTGAACGAGGGCGACAGCCTGCGCTATGCGATGGTCATCGCATCAGCAACGGTGATGGCGGTCGGCACGTTCTTCATCTATCGCGGGAGCCTTACGGCGGAATCGGATGCGCAGCGGGTGCTGGCGGACTTTATCGCCGAGCATTCGCACCAAAAAGCAATGAATGACCGGCAGGCGGAGAAGGCATAACCGCGAGGGACGAACCTAGCGGGGCCGGTGTGACGCGGGGTGCCAGTACGGCGCTATTTACGCGGGGTTAACCGAGCTCGTTTGTCTGGCGAGTTGCTCTCTTGCCGCAGATATCGGCGTTATGAGGAGCGGATCGGCGTCATCGCCGAGGTGGCGATGGGTACACGTGATGGCGTTCCGGCCCTTCGATGTCGACAGACTGGCCTTCACGCCTTGACGCGCCCCGGATGAAGTAGGAATAATCCTTTCGTTCTCTGCGGCACGCGATCTGCCCGAGGCAGGAGGTTCAAGCATGGCGATGACTCAGGCCACCAGCGACTTCCCGGTGCCCTCTGACCTAGAGGGATTCTGGCAGTGGGACAAAATGCACGGCCCGCGACCGTTGACGCCGATGTCGCAAGAAATGACCTTCATGCCCACCATAGACGGCTTCACCAACGCAATGCATGAGTTCGGGGCACCGGTCGGCTTCTCGGCGTGCTTCATCAATTATTACGGGTACATGGCAGTGGCACCGCTGGATATCGGCGACGAGACGATGGAAGACCGGCTCAAGCGCTATGGGGATGCGCTGGCGCGAGATGTCCCCCGCGTCGGCATCAACTGGGAGACGCAGTGGCTACCATCGATACTGCCCGGATTGGAAAAGGCACGCGGCATCGACTACGGCGCGCTAAGCGATGCCGCTCTTCTCGACACGCTCGAAGAACTCCGGGCCGACTTCCTTCATCGCATGACCGTCCACGGCAGGATTAATTTCGTCACCATCTCTGCCAGCTGGTTCGCCGACTTCTACAATGAACACTTCCAGCCAGAGAACCCGACCGAACCGTACGAAGCGCTACAGGGTTTCCTGACTCGATCGGTCGACGCTGGACGCGGCCTCTGGCGGCTCAGCCGCGCAATCAAGGCTAGTCCCGTCCTCCAGGCGGCCTTCAACGAGGTCGATGTGAGCGAGCTTGAAGCAGCACTCGAGACATCAGACGAAGGGCACGCCTTCCTCAGCCAGTTTCGGTCCTATCTCGATGAGTTTGGTTGGCGAAGCGAGGCTTTCGAACTCGCAGACCCCACCTGGCGGGAGCATCCCATTGTCCCTCTCAATTTGCTGCAAGGCTACATGCGCGTCTCCGACGACGAAGACCCGGACGTGTTGTACCAGCGTGCCGTCGAAACGCGCGAGGGTCTTCTTGCGCGAGCCCGCGAGCGCTTGGCCAGCGACTCGGAGAAGCTCGCTCGTTTCAACGAGCTGTACGAGGCCGCGCGCTACTACCTGC
>JBKKBW010000580.1:0-2170 GCA_046713635.1 Dehalococcoidia bacterium | reverse complement strand
CCTCAGTCTCCAGCACCTCGGTTCGCTGGAGATGTCTGAGCTCAGTCGCAAAGCGATCGAGCGAAGCGGCGATCACGGCCAACGTGGAAACGAACTGTGCGTGGCGGTCCCGGCTTATGACCTGCGTGCTAACGGGGTCGACGTCGAGGCCCAGCTTCTTGCAGACAGACTCTTCGACCGGAGGAGGTACGCTCGCGTGCGTACCTACGGGCCCGCTTATTTTTCCAGCGGCGATCCCGCGCTTCGCCTGGGCCAATCGTTCGGCGTTGCGGCGCATTTCGGCGACCCAGCCGGCAAGCTTGAGCCCAAACGTCATCGGCTCAGCATGGACACCGTGGCTGCGTCCCATGCAGAGGGTCTCCTTGTGTTCAACGGCGCGCCCCTCGATGGCTTCGAGCAGTGCCTGAGTGTCGCGCTCCAGTAGCTCCGCCGACTGAACGAGCCGCAAGCTGAGAGCAGTGTCTTCCGCGTCGTACGAGGTCAGCCCGAGGTGGACGAAACGCGATTCCTCGCCCAGGCTATCTGCCACGGAGCGCAAGAACGCGTTGAAGTCGTGGTGCATCTCGACTTCGTACTCAGCGATGCGAGCGAGATCGAATGATGCGCCTTGGATCTTCTCGATGGCATCCGCGGGGATCGCGCCTTGCTCGGCCCATGCCTCGCAGACGGCAATTTCGACTAGGAGCCAGGTGTCGTATTTGTGCTGCTCCGACCAGAAGGCGGCCATCTCGGGCCGCGTGTAACGCGGGATCATGGCGACCCGCTAGCCAGAGGACTGCTTGCGACGGAACTCATCGTACGCCTCGCGGATGTCTTCGTGTCCCAGCGAGATAATCTCGGCGGCGAGGAGGGCGGCGTTGCGAGCGCCCCATGACCCGATCGCTACGGTTGCGACGGGAGTGCCCGGCGGCATCATCGCCATGGCATACAGCGCATCGACGCCTTTCAGTTCGCTCGATGGAATGGGTACCCCGATAACCGGAAGCGCAGAGTATGCCTTTATCGCTCCAGGGAGCGCAGCAGCGCCCCCAGCCGCTGCTATGATCACTTCTATTCCTCGCTCGCGGGCCCCCGACGCCAAGTCGCGTACCTTATCCGGCGTTCGATGCGCGGACATAACGTGCATCTCATGCTCGATACCGAGTGACGTCAGGAGATCGAGGCACTCCTGCATGAGCGGAGCGTCCGACTTGGAGCCCATGACAACAGCAACGAGAGGATTAGCCATCAGGACAAGCCTATCTTAGCAAAGGCTACGCCTACGGTCACCTGACGGGCTCTGTCGCATGAGCGAGGCCGATATCACGCCGATAGTAGACACCCTCGAACTGGATGCGCTCGACGTTTCGGTACGCTTTTGTGCGCGCTTCTTCGATCGAGCTGGCCAACGCCACGACAGTGAGTACCCGCCCACCGGCAGTCACGAGAACGCCGGACTCGTCTCGAGCCGTGCCAGCGTAGAAGACCAGAATGTCGTCATCGACATCGCCAAGACCTTCGATGGGGAGTCCCGTCTCGTACTTACCGGGATAGCCTCCAGACGCCAGGACCACTCCGACGGCAGCGTCGTTCGACCAGCGCACGTCGATCTTGTCGAGTGTGTTGTTCGCGACGGCCCAGAGGACATCGAGGAGGTCCGACTCGAGGCGTGGAAGCAGCACCTCCGCCTCGGGGTCGCCAAAGCGACTGTTGAACTCAATGACGGTAGGGCCGCGGTCCGTAACCATGATCCCGGGGAAGAGCACCCCTTTGTACGGCCGCCCTTCGTCTGCCAGCGCATGAACTGCAGCCTCCGTGATCCCCGAGCAAATGGTCGCAGCCATCGCGTCACCCAGCCAGCCGGCAGGGCTATACGCGCCCATGCCGCCAGTGTTCGGGCCGTGGTTCCCATCGAAGACCGGCTTATGATCACAGGAGAAAGGCATGTGTACGACTATGCGACCATCTGTAAAGGCGTGCGCGCTCACCTCGGGGCCGTGCATGCGATCCTCTACGACGACGCGCTTTCCGGAGCCGGCGAATATCCTGCGTTCCATGATCGCGGTCAACGCTTCCAGCGCCTCTTCGCTCGTAGCAGGGACAATGACGCCCTTGCCCTTCGCCAGACCGTCGGCTTTGATGACGGGCGGTTGGGCCTGTTCGCGGACATACGTACGGGCCCGGTCAACGT
>JBKKBW010000579.1:0-1916 GCA_046713635.1 Dehalococcoidia bacterium | reverse complement strand
CTTCAGCTCCGCCGCAACTTCAACGAAGAGCGGCGCTCCCACAATGTCTGATTCGCTGATGCCCGTTAGCCGCTGAACGCGGTACGGAATCGAGCGGTTCGGATCGCAGAACGTGCGGAACGTCTCTTCGTTGCCGGCGAGATCGAAGCGCGTGGCGCCAACTTCGATGATCGCGTCGCGGTCTGGATCGAGGCCTGTCGTCTCGAGATCGAGCGCGACATAGGTGCGGCGGGGCATCGGGAGGTCCCTTCTAGTGGGGCCATTCTAGCAGGAATGCAGGGCGGGGCAAGCGCAACGTGGCCTACGTGGGAACTTCCGCAGGCTCGCCCATACTCTCTTCGGTAAAACGCTGGAGGTTGCCTTCCAGCAATCCATGCCCCGCGTAGAAACGATGCGCGTGCAACTCCTCCAGCAGCTCTTCTTGCGTCGAGCAGTCCTTCTCGACGACGGTGCAAAAGACACCGATCCCTTGCGTTGAGTGGGCGTCACTGCCACCGGTCACGGGCTTGCCGATCGCTTTTGCCACGCGCAGTGCGAACAGGTTCTCGCGGAGTGTGTTCGCGCCGTTCAGCGCTTCTATCGCATCAACGATCTGAAAGACCGGCAGCTTCGAAGCCTGCTCCGGCGTCATCGTGAACGGCTCCTTCCCCTGGCGGCGGAAATATACCGGATCGAAGAAGTGGCGGAACGGATGCGCGACGACCAAAAATCCGCCCTGCTCGTCTGCTACCCGCCGCAGCGTCTCAGCGTGCCGGATTCCGCCCACGTATTCCTTCAGCCCTAGCGTCAGGATGTGCCCCAGGTCCGTCGAGACTTCCATTCCGTTTGCGAAGAGCGTCTCCGGATGGCTCTCTCTGAACTCCTTCAGGACAAAACGGTCCCAGAGCCGGTCGTGCTCGCTCAGGTGGACTGCCGTCAGGCCGCGCTTGATCGCCTCCTCAGCTAGATCTTCCGGGTTCAGGCCGCTGTCGGAAGCGCCCCGCGTTGTGTGCACGTGCATGTCTATCCGCGTGCTCATTGCGTGAAGTATACCTGGCCCTCTAGTCCTGATTCGGGCCTAAGAGCGACAAGTATGGCAGCGCCCACCCAAACGTCAGCGCGAACACGAGTCCGCTCGCGAGCAGTGGCGTTCGCCAGCGTGACACGGCCAACGCGATCGGTGTGACTGCGATCGCTGCCGTCGCGATCACGACGATGGTGAACGCCGCATTAGGGCTGCCCAGGCCGCCCGCTGGACGGCTGTCTTCCAGGCCATACAGCAGTAGACCCAGCACCATCCCGATCGCCGTAAACAACATCAGCCAGAAGGTGTGCATGATGAACGACCACGCCAGCAGCGGCGTGTCTGGTGGCAAGACCCGCTGCAGCCACTCGCTCTCGGCGCGCATGCGGACCAGGGCAAGCGCGGCGAACGGTGTCACGAGCAGCGCCAGCGCGTACCCGCAAACAATGCCAGCGAAGGTCTCTGCCACTACGCCAGCTCCGCTATAGCCAGAGCACCTCGCGAGGTGATTGTGCCAGCGACGAGCGTTCGTAAACCCCGCTCCTCGAATCCCGCAGTAACGGCGGTAGCGTCTCGTGGCGCCAGCAGGAACATCGCTGGCCCGCTACCGCACAGATGCGATGAAAAACTGGTGGTCGTTTCGTGCCTTTCGGCTGGCATCAGTGCGCTCTTCGGCTCTTGCGCAAGTGTAATCTCATGTTCGGGAGCCCACTCATAAGGCGATGCCTTCGAGCTACCAGCTTCATCGGCTACCAGGTCGAAGACGTTGTAGATTTCGCCTTCACCCACTCCTTTGCCGGCGCGGAGCGTCTCGGTAAGCCGCGTCGTGTGTTCGCCATTCGTGTAGTGCTCTGGCCGGAGCGCCGCATACATTCGGCCTGTCTTGTTCTTCGACTTCCCGTGTACCTCGTTC
>JBKKBW010000578.1:0-3035 GCA_046713635.1 Dehalococcoidia bacterium | reverse complement strand
GAGCTGGTCGAGCTGGCGCACCACCTGCCGCGCGTGCGCAACGAGAACGTCGCTGTGGCTGACGACGACGGTCGGATCGTCTTTCTGCACAAGATCATCCCGGGCGGCGCGGACAAGAGCTACGGCGTGCACGTCGCGGAGCTGGCGGGCCTGCCGAAAGCCGTCGTCCAGCGCGCCCGCGAGCTGCTGGTCGAGCTGGAACGCTCGCCGGACGCACCCGCGCCGGCCACGACACGGCGCGTGGCCGCGTCGAACGCCGAACAACTCTCGCTGCTGCCGGCGATCTCGCCGTTGCGCGATGAGCTCGCCGCGCTTGACATCGACAGCATGTCGCCGTTAGAGGCGCTGACGAAGCTGTACGAGATCAGGGAGCGGGCAGGAGGCGGCTAGGCTCGGCGCCGACGGCGCGGCAGCTGGACGCCGGCGTACCTTGTGGCTTCCCCGGCGCCAACGTTGTATGTTTTGCCGGTCGCTCGATCGCGCAGCACAACATAATTCTTCATTCTCGTGCCGCTGTAGGAAGGGACGCCTTCGCCACTGTAGTCGTAGCGAACGAACTTCCAGTCATGACCACCGAATATCTCCACTAGTCGTGGACGAGGGTAGTACCGCTTGTCGCCCTTTTCACCTTTGTTCCTTGTCATTTCTGCCTCCTCTTAAATGGCCGTTTCGCTCTGCTATGGTGTCGAGGCGCGCGGGCCGCAACGAGCCCAGTATCGCGCTGCGCCGACTATTGGAAGTTTGAGCTTTGGTTTGCCGCTTTCCGCAGGCTGGACAGAACTCTCCATCTCTCGGGTTCTCTGCACTTAGATAGTCGTGTCGGTGGCAGTGCCTAAACAAGATCCGTATCACCTAAACTCACGTGGACGGCCGCCCGCGGGTCTTCGAGGAAGGCGAGCTCTGCATCTTCGATGCGGATTCCCGACACGTGCATCTCGATCGTCCGACGTTTGTGGCGGAAGCCCGAGCTGTCGATGGCATGGCGATACGGGTGGTAGCGCGGCACCCAACACTCCACTGTCGCCGCGCCAGCCAACTGAAGCTGCTGTAGCGCATCGTTGAGAAGCGCGAGTACGATATCGTCCCGGTCCGGGAGGGCGAGCAGGTCGGCGATGAAGCCACGCCCATCAGCTTGCATCGATGTGACAGCATAGCCGCCGATTGCTCGCTCCTCTTCTGCCTGTCTCACAGTGAACGAACCCGCGCGCGGATCGCAGAAGCGCCAGTTGAGGTACTCGCGGTCGCGCACGATCGCGAAGTCGTACGGCATCGACGCCTCTTGCCAGAAGGCGTCGATGCGCTCGTCAAACGTCGAGGTGGGCACGATACGAATCGAGCCTGCGGCAGTCTTGCCGGGCGCGCTCGCGCTATCGAACTCATGCACAAGCACATCGACGACGTTCGCGATCGCTATCCCGGTGGCGGGACGGCGCGCCCTCAGTTTCGCGACGGCGACATGACCGCTCGGATACCCGAAGGTGATGTCGGCGTCCGGCCGCCACTCCTCGTCGTGGCTGCGAGTGAGTATCTGCTGCCGCTGATAGTCCGGGTGGATAGACATGTCCATGCCAGTGGAGGCAACGACGGTGCGATCACGGAGTTTGATCCGGCGCTTCCAGAGGATGGTACCGGCGACAACGGCACCGCCGGCTTCCAACATCGGGTGCTCAATCGGCGGGTCTAGGTTGGAGCGGGCCTTCCAGCGCAGATGATCGATTGCAGGGACCTGCATGTCTACCTTCGGCCAACTTTGGAATGCGGCTTGGAGGACGCGCAGCCAGATCTCCTCATCGCCGGGTTGAAATCCACGCCTTCCTGCATCAGCCATCGCTACTCCTGATCATAGCGAGGTTCTGCACGACCTCGTCTACCTCTCGACCGCTGCGCAGCTCGATGACAGGCGCGGTGTGTGGGATCTCGCGCAGGGCGGCGTCCAGGCTGCGCGTGTGGGCGCGCCAGTGCGAGATGCCCCAGAGCAGGATCGACTCGCGGCTGGTGAACGCCAGCCGGAACGACTCCCGGTTGCCGTTCCATAGCTCCTGCCTGCGCCACGAACGGCTCAGCGTACGCCAGAGCAGACGACGGTACACGACGATGAACGGTAGTCGCAGCCGGACAATCGTGTCGGCGCGCGGCAGCGTGATCTCGCGGATGACTTTGTAGTTGCCCTCGACCACCCAGCCGTCGAGGTGTGAGTCGAGCGCGGCGGTGACTGTGGCGCGGAACTCGTCGTCGGGCGTCGGCTGCCAGTTGGGCTGGTGGTAGAGCGCATCGAGCTCGATCGCGGGCACGCCGAGCGCCTGCCCGATGGCTCGTCCGAGCGTTGTCTTGCCGGAGCCGGACTGCCCGAAGACGAGGATGCGCCGGGCGTGGGGAGGGAGCCTAGGCGTGGACAGCCACGCGCTCCTTGACGTACTCGCCAATGCGGTCGATGGCCTGCTGACCCTCTGGGAGGATCCATGCCATGATCGGCCAGATGTGGATCATTTCGTCCCAGACCTCAAGCGTCACATCGACGCCGGCGGCCTGGGCGCGTTCGGCGAAGCGCGTGGAATCGTCCAGCAGCAGCTCGGCGCTACCGACCTGGATCAGGAGCGGGGGCAGGCCAGCCGGATCGCCGAGGAGCGGACTGACCAGCGGTGTGCGCGAGTTCTCGCCCGCGTACATCTGTGCCCACATCTTCAAGTTGCTCTGGCTGAGGACGCAGTCTTCATCGACGTTGTTCTTAAACGAGTCGCTTGTGCAGGTGAGGTCGAGCCAGGGCGAGATCATGACAGCGCTAGCGGGCAGCGGGTCGCCGCTGTCACGAAGCGCGAGCAGGGTGGCCGCGGTGAGGCCGCCGCCCGCGGAGTCGCCAGCGATAACCATCTGTTCCGGCGGGACGCCCTGCGCCAGCAGCCAGCGATATGCCGCGACTGCGTCGTCGACCGCGGCGGGGTGCGGGTGCTCCGGCGCCATCGGGTAGCGGAGCACGGCCACGGCCGTCGACGCCGACGCGCCCAGCGCGGCGGCCCACCGCCACTGAGCGGCGACCG
>JBKKBW010000577.1:0-2227 GCA_046713635.1 Dehalococcoidia bacterium | reverse complement strand
GCGTCAGTGACCGTACCATTGATGAACCCGCCGATAAGACCGGCGTCGATGTCTGCCGTCGTCGCGCCGGCGGTGACCACGACCCGGGTGGCCGAGACGAAGGTGCGTTGGTTGTCATACCACTCGGGGTCGTGCGAGGGCGGCGCGGAGCAGTCGGTGAACTCGATCTTGTAGTCGGCGGGCCGAAGGAGGCCGGTCGCGAGCGAACCAAGTGTGTAGCGGCCATCAGCGCCCGTGGTGGTCAAGCTCCACAGCGCCCCCGCCTTGTCGTACGCCCTGACGCAGATGCCTGCCAGCGGATCGCCGGTGGCGGGGTCGGTGACGCGGCCGCTGATGGCGCCCGTCCCGGGCGCCAGTGTCGCTGTCGGCGTGGATGTGGCAGTCGATGTAGGCGTGCGCGTGGACGTTGGTGTCTCCGTTGGCTCGGGGGTGTCCGTCGGCCCGGGCGTGTCCGTGGGTCCGGGCGTCTCTGTGGGAGTGGGCGTTGGTAGCTGGCAGCTGGCGTCGTCCAGGTCGGTTAGGCCGTCCAGGTCGTTGTCCTCACCGTCGCCGCACGAACCCGGGTTCGCGTCCTCGTTCTCCGGCACGCTGCCGGCATCCCGTGGGTTGGACCCGTAGAACTCCTCAGAGAAGTCAACGAAGCCATCGTTGTCGTCGTCGTCGTCGCACTCGTCTCCCGCCTCGTCGCCATCAACGTTTTCCTGCCCGGGGTTGAAGTTGAACGGGCAGTTATCGTCAGGGTCGAGGACGCCGTCCCCATCGAAGTCGCCTGGGCGGCCGGCAGTATCGCCGGCGCCGGGAAACACGGCTTGCACCAACCGCGAGTCATGCTGGAGCGACATGAATGCAAGGAGCGAGGCTGTTAGAAGCAGAGCCGCCCCGATGACGGCCGGACGTGACTGGCGCATGAGTTTAGTTATGCCTCCTCGTTGCAGCGGCTCATTGGAGAGCTAACCGCTTCTTAAGGGATTGCTGGCGCGTCCTAAGACCGACGGCGGACGGCGGCACTCCCTGCCTCGTAAGAGCCGCGAAGGATAGGAACCACCGGGATGCGGCATCGTAGGCGGCGGCACACTCGCTTGTCAACCCCGCCTGGGCTAGGCCAGCAGCGGCTCCGCCTTCGCCTTCGGGTCGACCAACGCTCCCGGCTGCGGGTGTGCTGGTCAGCTGGAACGGAAGGAAGAGCGAGCGCACCCTAATGTAGTCCCGGATGCTCGGGGACGGCCAACATCGACCGTTCCGACTCGCCGCTACGGCGGAGGGCCTCGAGCGCGAGCACCATGCCGGCCAGGAGCGCCACGTCGGCGGGGTTGAAAATGACACCGATGCCGACGTCGATGAAGTCGGTGACGCCGCCGAAGAGCGCGCGGTCCATCAGATTGGCGATGGCGCCGCCCGCCTGAAAACCGAGCGCTGCGGGCGCAAGGAGCGCTGTGTTCTTCAGTCTCTGGCCGTAGAGAGGCAGTAGCGCGAGGCCGAGCGCTGCGATGAGCACCCAGACCCACATACCCTGGAGGAAGCCGAGGGCGCTGCCTGCGTTCTCGAACCGCAGCAGACCGACCGGTCCGGCGAGGTCGATACGCTCACAGGAGCTGGTGGGCGCGCCCGCACAGACGGCGAGGGTCTGGCGGACGGCGAGCTTCATCGCCTCGTCGACCAGCACGACCAGCGCGGCTACGATTGTCGTCTTCAGGATCAGCGCCCTCGGTTCCATCTCAGTTCTCCTCTTTTCGAATCCAACACTCTCGTGGGTGACTACCACCTGCCCCAGCCTGCGCTCTCGGTTAGCACCACGATGGCCGGGGCGGCCGCGAGGCCCACTATCAGTAGTCGCTGCTTGATCTGGGTCAGCATGTTGTCTCTCCTCCTTTCATCTATCTCCGCGCAGTGCGGGTTCGGTCTAGGTGGTTGCTCTACGGGATTCTCCGACCGGCTGCTTCCGCGAGCACCACGATGGCCGGGGCGGCCGCAAGGCCTGCTATCAGTAGTCGCTGCTTGATCTGGGTCAGCATGTTGTCTCTCCTCCTTTCATCTATTCTCCGCGCGCTGCGGGCTGATTGCGTAGTTCCGAGAGACGCCCGGTGGCGCTCCCCCTCTGCTGCTGGCTGCCCTACGGGATTCGATAGCCTGCGGTTTCGGCGAGCACCACGATGGCCGGGGCGGCCGCGAGGCCCACTATCAGTAGTCGCTGCTTGATCTGGGTCAGCATGTTGTCTCTCCTCCTTTC
>JBKKBW010000576.1:0-3447 GCA_046713635.1 Dehalococcoidia bacterium | reverse complement strand
ACGCGAGCCTGCGCGGCGCGCAGGTGCTCACCGGCCGCTGCTTCGAAGGCGAAGTGACGTTGCCGTACCGGCCATTCATCGAGGCGTTTCGCCAGTACGTCCGCTCGCGGCCGGACGCCGAGCTGCGCGGCGAGCTGGGCGACGGCGCGCCCGAGGTGGCGAAGCTCGTCTCCGAAGTGCACGCGCGATTCCCGGACATTCCCGAAGCGCAGCCGCTCGAGGCGGAGGCGGAGCGCCTGCGCCTCTACGAAAGCGTGAGCACGTTCATGCGCAACGCATCGACGGCGAATCCGATCGTCTTGTTTCTCGATGACATCCACTGGGCCGACAAGCCGTCGCTTCTGCTCATGCGATATCTCGCGCGCGCGATCGCCGGCCAGCGCGTGCTCATCCTCGGCGCGTACCGCGATGTCGAGCTCGACCGCACACACCCGCTGTCCGAGGTGATGGCGACGCTCCGCCGCGAGACGCCGTACCAGCGCGTGCTCCTGCGCGGGCTGGCCGAAAGCGACGTGCTGGGGTTGCTGGAAACGCAGGAGGCGTCCGAGGAGACGGCCGCCGGACGCCAGGCCCTAGCAGCCGCGCTCTACAAGGAGACCGAAGGCAACCCGTTCTTCATCCGAGAGGTCCTCAGCCTTCTCGTCGAGGAAGGGAAGCTGGTGCACGAGAACGGCCATTGGGTGGCGCGCGTCTCGTCCGTCTCAGAGATGGGCATCCCTGAGGGCGTACGCGAGGTCGTCGGCAAACGTCTGTCTCGCGTGAGCGAGGGCTGCAACCGCGCGCTCACTGTCGCTTCGACGATGACCGGCGGCTTCACCTGGGAAGAGCTGAAGGCGATCGCGGATGTCGGCGAGGACGAGCTGGTCGAGCTGGTGGAAGAGGCGCTCGCGACGCAGTTGATAACGGAGCGCAAGGGCGACCAGGTCGGCACGTACGACTTCACGCACGCGCTGATCCGGCAGACGCTTTACGGCGAGCTAAGCACGCCGCGACGCGTGATGTTGCACCGCCAGATCGGCAACGCCCTGGAGGCGTTCTACGGTTCTAACGTCGATGCCCACCTGTCCGAGCTGGCGCACCACTTCTACCAGGCCGCACCCGGCGGCGACGTCGCCAAAGCGATCGATTACGCCACGCGCGCCGGCGCTCGCGCCGTCGAACAGCTCGCCTACGAAGAAGCGGCGGTGTACTACGAGCTCGCGCTCCAGGCGCTTGACCTCAGGGACGCTGCGGACGACCGCCAGCGTTACGATTTGCTGATGGCGCTGGGCCAGGCCTATTACCGCTCCGATCTGCCGGAGAAGGCAACGGCGACGCTGGAGCTAGCGGTACAGGCCGCTGTCGCGCGTGGCGATGCCCAGCTCCAAGCAGAGGCTGCCGTGGCATACCACCTGTCCGTGAGTCGAGGTCCGCTGGCGTTCAGGGCTGTCCAGTTGCCCGTTCTTGAGCAGGCACTTCAAGCGTGCGGTAGCGCGCCAACTGGACTCCGCGCAAGACTGCTTGCCTGTATGTCCATGGCAATCGAGACGCCCGGCAAGATCGAAGCGCAGCGCGAACAGCGTCTTGCCCTCGCGCGTGACGCCAAGGAGGTTGCCGATCTCGCTGGTGACGGGATCGCGCGCGTGGAGGCGCTCCGCGCGCTCCATGGAGCGATGGAAGGACCGGAAGACGCAGCGGAGCGTCTCTCCGTCAGCAGGGAGTTGATCGAGGCTGCCGAAGGCTTCGGCAGTCGCACCGATGTCGTCTGGGCTCGCCTCTTTCTCATCAGTGATCTGGCTCAACTCGGCGACATGGACGCAGTGAAGAAAGAAATCGCGCTCGCGTGCGATCTCGCCGACCAGATGAGAGAGCCATCATTCAGCGGTTGGCGTCCGCTCTGGGATGCGATGCTGCTGATACGAGAGGGCCGATACGACGAAGCGGAGCTGCGCGTCATCGAGGTTGGTCCGATCGCGCAGCGCACGCAACATCCCGGATGGCTAGGCACGTTCTCGGCACAGTTCTTCGCGATCCGCTGGGCGCAGGGCCGTGTTGGGGAGCTGGAGCAGATTGTGCTTCAAGGCCTCCAAAGAAACCCCGGCGTGCGCTCGTGGGAGGCGGCGCTCGTCGTCGTCTATCTGGACTTGAACGAGCCTGACCGGGCGCGCGAATGGTTCGAGCGCCTCGCCGCCGCGGACTTCGCTGACATCCCGAAGGACCAGCAGTGGATCGTCACGCTGATGCTCGCAACGCATGCAGCGGGAAGGCTGGGCGATGCTCGGCGAGCGGCGATGACCTACGACATCCTTCTGCCGTACGCTCAACGCCAGGTCACGGTCGGCTTCGCGTTCCTCTGTGAAGGCTCCGCCTCGCTCAGCCTTGGCGAAGCGGCGACCGCTATGGGCCGCTGGGACGACGCGCAACGCCATTTCGAGGACGCGCTTTCGTTCGACAAGCGCACTGGTACGCCTCCCTGGCTGGCGCGCACGCAGTACGAGTACGCTTCCATGCTGCACAAGCGCGGCGGCCCTGGCGATGACGACAAGGCTGTTGCGCTCGTAAATCACGCCCTCGCCACTGCCGAAGAGCTAGGCATGGCGAAATACGTTGAACGCGCGCTCGCCCTCAAGATGGAGCTCCAGGGCGTCCCATCCACCGACTTCAGGTCGTCCATCGACGCCGTCGCGCAGACGGTTCAGAGCGAACGTCCCGATATCAGCCTGCACGCCGCGCCCGATGGCACGGTGACGATCATGTTCAGTGACATCGAGGACTCGACCGTGCTGACGGAACGGCTGGGCGACAACGCCTGGCAAGAGCTGCTGCGTGTACACAACGCGCTGGTTCGCGAACAGCTCACCGCCCACGGCGGCTACGAGGTGAAAACGATGGGTGACGGCTTCATGGTCGCGTTCCAGTCCGCCAAGAAGGGCCTCGACTGCGCGGTCGCCATCCAGCGCGCCTTTGCTAAGCACAACGCTGCGAACACGGGCGCTGAGCCTGTCGAAGCGGTGCGCGTCCGCATCGGGCTGCACGCCGGTGAAGCGATCAAGGAAGGCGGCGACTTCTACGGCAAGAACGTGGTCCTCGCCTCGCGCGTGGCCGGACAGGCGAAGGGCGGCGAGATCCTCGTGTCAGCGCTCGTTCGTCAGCTCGTCGAAAGCAGCATGGACACATCATTGTTCAGCGACCCGCGCGACGTGGAGCTGAAAGGGCTGGCAGGCTCCCAGCGAGTGTTTAGCGTCAGTTGGCTGCTTCAGTCTGAGTAAGGCCAGCCTGAGTGCGGATCGTAGTGCGCACAGCTTTCTGCCGCGTAAGTGCCACGCCCGCCTTGGCATATCGGAGCAAGCGGCGTACTATCCTGCTAATCCGGACACGCGTTCTAGTAGTGAGAGGATCGTTAGAGTATGCAGAAAAAAGGCGTTTTTGCAAAACAAACCTGTTAATTACAGATTCAGCTTGAATCTG
>JBKKBW010000575.1:0-3239 GCA_046713635.1 Dehalococcoidia bacterium | reverse complement strand
CCATTGGCGTGCTCGTCGACGTCAACGTCGGGCTGCCGCGCTGCGGCATTACGCACGGCGAACCAGCGCTGGCGCTCGCACAGCGGGCCCATGAGACGGATGGTGTCCGCCTGCGGGGCCTGATGGGCTACGAAGGCCACGTCGTCGGCCTGGAGAACCGCGAGGAGCGGGAGGCCCGGGCCGCGAAGGCGATCGACCGGCTGTTGGAGACGGCCAAGCTTGTCCGCGCTGCCGGGCTGCCGTGCGAGATCGTCAGCGCGGGCGGCACCGGCACGTTCGATATCACCGGTGTGATGGACGGCATCACCGAGGTACAAGCCGGCTCGTACGTGCTCATGGACACGGCCTACGCGAAGCTCGGCACGCCATTCGAGCAGGCGTTCACGATTCTGAGCACAGTACTCAGCCGCCCGCGCCCCGATCTCTGTGCGACAGACGCCGGACTGAAGGCGTGCGCCGTCGATCACGGCAACCCGGACATCAAAGACGTGGATGGCGCGTCAGTGCTCTTCCTCAGCGACGAACACTGCTCGATTACGCTCCCGCCCGAGAGCACGATTGCGCCCGGCGACCGCATCGAGCTCTGGCCCTCGCACATCGATCCGACGATCAACCTGCACGACGTGCTCTACGCCCTCAGTGGCGACGATGTGGTCGAAGTCTGGCCCGTCGAGGCGCGCGGCTACCGTGAGCAGCGCCGTTTGGTGGAGGCGTAGCGATGCCGCAGCAGCCCGTCGAACTTATCCTGTTTCGCCAGCTCGCTGGCTACCTTAGCGTTCCCGTATTCATCGGGTCGGACGAGAGCCTGGTATTCTATAATGAAGCTGCGGAGCCACTTGTCGGCCGGCCGTACAGCCAGGTGGGGACAATCATGCTGGACGACATCAACACGATGTTCCAGGTCACGGACGAAGCGGGCGAGCCGGTGCCTCCCGACAAGCTGCCTCTCACCATCGCAGTGCGAGAGCACCGCCCCGTCCACACCCGCCTTCGAGGTAAGGCCCTCGATGGCTCGCCGCGTCACGTCGAGCTGACAGCTCTGCCGCTGCAGGGGCAAGGTGGCCGCTGGCTTGGCGCAGCAGCCCTCTTTTGGGAGGTGACCGGCTCGTGAAGCTGCGCCTATGGGGTACCCGGGGTTCATTACCCAGCGCTGCGCCGGAGAACGTGCGCTACGGGGGAAACACGTCTTGTGTTGAAGTGCGCGGCGAAGGCGCATGTATTATTCTCGACGCCGGCACGGGCATCAGGCGAGCAGGCAACGCCATCGAGCATGACGTAGGTCGAGTCGATGTCCTGCTTACACACCTGCATATGGACCACATCCAGGGTCTGGGCTTTTTCCGGCCGCTGTTTCAGGAAGGGCTCGAGGTGCATATCTGGGGTCCAGCGTCTCAGTATGCTGATCTCAGGGGGCGCCTGACGAAGTATTTGTCGCCACCCCTCTTTCCTGTGCCGCTCCGTGATCTGCCTTGCAAATTGACGCTGCACGATGTGCCGGCTGGCGAACCTTTTGAGATCGGCGCGCTGCGTATCACGGCGGACTTCGTCGCCCATCCCGACCCGACCCTGGGATACCGCATTGAGGAGAAGTCTGTGTCGGTGGTGTACCTCCCCGACCATGAACCCGCCCTTGGAAACGATCACATCCCCGACGATCGAGCGTGGCTCTCAGGCTACCGCCTGGCAGAGGGCGCCGACCTACTGGTGCACGATAGCCAATACTATGCAGAGGAGTACGCGGAGCACATCGGCTGGGGGCACAGCTCCATAGACCAGACGCTCGCCTTCGCCGAGATGACGACAGTGAAGCGCCTGGTAACCTTCCATCACGATCCAACCCACACGGACACGATGCTCGACAATTTGCACAGCGGTCTGCGTAAGGATTGTCGCTTCCCCTTCGAGCTGATAGCCGGCCAGGAAGGAACAGTGCTGCAACTCGCCGGCTAGGAGGTGGCCCGTGCCAATGAACAAGGGTGTCATCAGGTTCATGTCCAAGTCTCATGCGTTCTGGTATCAGCTCAGCGGCGGCGTCATCGGCAACAAAGTCTCCGGTATGCCCGTCCTGCTGCTCACAACGACCGGCCGCAAGAGTGGCCGCAAGCGCACGACGCCGCTGACGCACCGGCGCGACGGCGACGCCTACGTGGTCATCGCCTCGAACGGCGGCCACGACAACCATCCCACTTGGTACCTCAACCTGCGATCGAACCCGGATGCGGAGATCCTCATCGGCCGCGAGAAGACCCGCGTTCGCGCCGAGATCGCGAACGACGCCGACCACGAGCGCCTCTACAAGCAGGCCGTTGACATCTTCCCGGGCTACGGCGAGTACCAGAAGGAAACGAAACGCAAGATTCCGGTCGTCGTCTTCCGGCCCATCGCGTAGGCGATCGCGTCACGGTGGAACCGGTCGAGCTGCGCACGGAGCGCCTGCTTCTACAGCCTCCGACGTGAGGAGTGGGAACGAAATATACAGCTAGATCTGGCTGATCAGGCGCGCCACGTACTGCAGAATCAACACAGCATCGATTGAATTCAACACGGCATCACCGTTCGCGTCGCCGGCGGCCAGGCAGCGGGACGGCACGTTAAACCCCGCGGAGTGCTGCAGCACCAACGCCGCGTCGATCGGGTTAACGCTGCGGTCGCAGTTGACATCCGCCCGGAGCAGCGGTGTTGGCGTCGAAGTGGGCGTATCTGTAGGGGTCGGCGTGTTCGTGGGCGTCTCGGTCAGCGTGTTCGTCGGGGTTGGCGTGTAGGTCGCTGTCGGCGTGTCCGCCGGTGTCTGTGGCAGGGCGCCTGTGGCCGGAACCACCGTCGCAGTGGGCGTTGCCGTCGGCTTCGGCTCGGCCGCGCAGGCATAGTTCTCATCGAACTCGCCGTAGTACTGGACGAGCCAGACGCTACCGCCGGCAAAGTCATACACCTCGTCGCAGTAAGCGGGCGCGCCCGCGTATCCCGTCGCCGTTGCGTACCAAACGGGAAGACCCGGGCGATACGAGCCGGCGATGAGGCTCCACTGGTAGCTGGTCGAGTAAACACCCACTGTCCGGCCCGCTATCGACAGCGCGTTTGCCGCCCCTTCAATCGAGCGCGCGTTGAGCGACGTGTCGGCCCACCACGAGTTCACAGTCTCGACATCAAGCCACCAGTACTGCGCAGTCACACCCAGAGAGTTCGCGTACTCCAGCGCGTCGCCTGCCGCGTTGAACCCGAAGTTGTATGCTCTGCACAGG
>JBKKBW010000574.1:0-1352 GCA_046713635.1 Dehalococcoidia bacterium | reverse complement strand
GAGCTACACGGCGACGGGCTCGAAATCGTAACGATCGCACTGGACGCGAACGTCGAAGCTGCGCGTGGCATCGTTGAGCGACATCCTCCTGCGCACCCGTCGTTGATCGACGCACAACACGCCGTCGATGCGCTGTTCGGGATCGTCAATGTGCCGACGGGCGTGTGGATCGATGAGCACGGCGTGATCGTGCGGCCGCCGGAGCCCGCGTTCCCGAGACGATCTTCGTACCGAGACATGGCGATCTCTGAACAACTGCCGCAGCGCCTGCGAGACATGCTCGGCGAGGCTGGCAGGATACGGACCGATCCTGAGAAGTACACCGGCGCGCTGCGCGATTGGGTCGCTAACGGCGAGGACAGTAGGTACGCGCTTTCGCCGGACGAGGTGATCGAACGGAGCAGGCCGCGACCGCCGGAGGAAGCGCTAGCGGCGGCACAGTTCGAGCTAGGCGCGCATCTGCATAGCATCGGACAACCCGACAGCGCAGCGCGACACTGGCGCGAGGCCCACCGGCTGCAGCCGGATAACTGGACGTACAAGCGGCAAGCGTGGAGCCTGGCGGATCCGCTGCAAGGGCCGACGGACCAGTACGAGGGCGACTGGCTCAGCGATGTCAAGAAGCTGGGAGCGGAGAACTACTACCCCCCGCTGCAGATGTAGCAATCGCTGCTCATCTAGCCTGGCTAGTTCCTCACACGTAGCGACTCGAGGGCGGGCCAATCGATCTCAACGCCCAAGCCGGGGCCTGCGGGAAGCGTAACGATACCTTCATTTGCCGTGATCGGCGCTGGCAGCATGAAGTCGCGCTGATGAGGTGACCAGGCAGGCGGATCGTACGGGAACTCGACGAAGGGCGCGGTCGAGACGGCTGCGGCAACATGCAGATTCGCCAGCAACGTTAGTCCGTCGCCCCAGGTGTGGGGAGAGTAGATCGCGCCCGCCTCCAGGACCGCGGCAGCGAGCTTGCGTGCCCGTAGCACGCCAGTGCTCCAGGCGACGTCCGCCTGATACACGTCGAGCGACTCATGGTGGATGTACTGGCGCAGCTCCGCGAACTCGCGGGCGCCCTCGCCGCCAGCTATGCGCACGCCGGACTGACGGCGCAACGCCGCGAGGCCCTCGTAGTCGTGGCGATCGAGCGGTTCTTCCAGCCAGAAGATATCGAGTTCGCCCAGGGCGCCGACAACGCTGAGCGCTTGATCGAACGTCCACGGCGGCGCGGTGTCCCACGGCATACGCCAGCCTTGATTCGCGTCCACCATCAATGCGAAGTCGGGACCGACAGCCCGCCGAACTGCTCGCACCATGTCAACGTCCAGCTCCGGATCATCGAGCTGGAGCCGGAGCTT
>JBKKBW010000573.1:0-3537 GCA_046713635.1 Dehalococcoidia bacterium | reverse complement strand
AGCAAGTAGTTCGCCATGTCAAATACGCGGGCGTGCCAGCGGCTGGACGTAAAGACTTCAGCTGCGAAGGCTACGATCGGGGCAGCAATCACCGCGCCTGAGGGCCCAGTCAAGATCGAGAGCGCGAACAGCGCGACGACGCCGGCGGAGAGATGTGTCTTGTCGTAGATCTGGATCCCGGCACGTTCGTAAACGATCGCGATTGCGATCAGCGTGATGAACGCGGGCCACCTATCAAGCGAAATGCCTGGAGCGAGAAATGCTGCGCAGACAACGGCAGCGATGACGAGGAGCCCGATAAGGGCGCTAGTCTGAAGGTTTACGCGGTGGACTTCGCTGGAGGCCGACTCGGCCTGCGCCTCGGTCGAGCGCTCCTCCGATTCTTCGGTTGGTGAGCCGCCCCGGAACAGCCTGAGTCGAGCTGCCTGGTTCATCGTCAACGCCCCGGTACCGCCTCTACTTAGTTATCGACCAGTTGCGTTTACCGGAGTAGGGGATTTTATGCTGCTTCCTCCAACGTCTGAGAGAGTTGCCGCCGGAGCTGCTTCAGAATGCGCTTGTGAAGCTGGCAGACTCTGGATTCAGAGAGGCCGAGCCGCTTCCCAACCTCATGAAAGGGTCGCGATTCAGCATAGCGAAGCTGGAGGATGGCCTTATCACGCTCACTTAGGGCCTCGACAGCCTCCGAAAGCAGGCCTAGTGCCACACCCCGCTCCATGGCAGTTGCGGGGTCGTCTCTGTCATCGTTGTCCGCTGGGTCCCAGCGCGGCGCCGCTTCGCTGCTTTCGTTCAACATGTGCTCCAACGAGACGTATCGGGACGACGCGTGCTGCTGTATCTCCTGGACTTCACGAACTGTGACGCCCAATTTCATTGCCAGCTCCTTCTGAGAGGGCCATCGGCCCAACTGAGTAGCCAGCTCCTGCGCAGTCGTCTCTACCTGCCGCGTGCTCCTGCGCAACGAGCGCGGGAGCGGATCGTGCCGGCGCACTGCATCGAGGACGGAGCCTCGAATGCGGCGTACAGCGAAGCTGGCGAAGCTCGTTCCACGCGACGGATCGAAGCCATCCACGGCTTGGATCAGGCCTTCGATGCCGTAGCCCATCGCATCGTCCCGATCGAGGCCAAGGGTCCGATTTCGGTCCGTGGACAACCGATTCACGACGAACGCCACCAGTGGCATGTTCTGCAGGATATTCTCCTCGCGAGCTGGCATGGCAGTACCCCTTTCGGCCGATGGCGCCGAAGTGGCATACCAGAATCGAGATGGAGGGTGGGGGTGTCGAACGTTGGCGATTCGGCAGCCCGGCAGCCCTGACTCTCTCGAGCGGTAGGCCCGCGGCTTTGCGCCCCCCTCTTTCGAAGGGTTTGCCCTTATCGGCGCCCTAGTGCGCGACTATTTGAGGCGCTCCTTGCCGAATTCCGAAGGACGGCCCTGCAAGGGCCACTACTTAGTTAACGGGCGTCTGAGGCTGCCATTACAGGGCCTGACCAGAAATATCAGCAATTCCCGAGAGAATTTACGGGAATGGAGTTTGGAGACGCGCGTAAGCAGCGCCGATACTGTGCTGAAGCCCCATGCCAAGAAAGCGCTCCATCCAGCAGAAAAGAGCCTTACGGACCCGCGCGGACCTCCTCCGCGTTGCCCGGCACGTATTTCCCAGAGATGGTTACGCCGGATCTTCGATAGATGACATAACCTCTGGAGCCGGCGTGAGCAAGGGGACGTTCTACTTCCACTTCGCGTCTAAGGAAGACATTCTGGTCACCCTCGTGCAACAATGGGCGGCGGAGCTATCAGAGGGGCTCGTGAATCTAGCGGCAGACAGTGAGCTAGAGGGCGGGAGCCTGCGCCCATTGATCGATAGGCTTCTTGCCGGGACGGCGGCAACTTGGGAGCCACGCCTCGTTCTCGAGTTTATCTCTCAGGCAGAGCAGAGCAATCGGGTAGGCGAGGCACTGACCTCGGCGCAGGGGGCGTGGCGGGCGGCGACGGTCCGGCTCTTCTCGAAGGCGCGGCGGGTGGGTGCGGTCGATGACAGCCTGTCGCCGGATGCCGTAGCGTCCGCGCTGCTGACGCTTCGCAATGGACTCATCATGCAGGACTGCCTGCCCGGCGCCAACCGGGGCGCCAACATCCGCGCGGCCACAAAGGCAGCACTCGCTATCGTGAGGCCGCCCCAGTCTATGCGTAAGGCTAGCTAGATTGGGTTTCTGCTGAGGAACGCGTTCACTGCGCTAAGGAAGGCCGCGGGTTGGTCTTCCGGCACGGTGTGCGCTGCTGCCTCGATTGTGACCACCTCTGCGTTCGCGAATGCCTGCCGCATTTCCTCCGCCACTTGGGCAGGAAGCACGGGAGACCGCCCGCCTCGCACAATCAGTACCGGCGCCGTAATGCGTGGCAGCTCTGACCAGAGGTTCCTCGGCTTCCAATAGTAGCTCACTCGCGGATCATGCTTGTTTGTCCACTGGCCATCCGGAAGCTGCTTCAACAGGTGCTTCACGTGGTGACGAATTGAGTCGTCTGGTGTATGTGGATGCGTAAACTTGCGGGCGATGAAAGCGCCGTCCAGGTTCGGAAACACAGTGTGGCCGGTCTCGGCGGTGCGCTTGTCCTGATCTCGATTCGCCCGCTTATCGGGATCGAGCGCCGGACGGATATCTACCGCGACGAGCTGCGTAACCCGCTCCGGGTGCCTGGCCGCATAGGCCATTGCATTCATGGCGCCCATTGAGAGAGCCACTAACGCGAACCGATCGACCTCAATGTGCTCAACGAACGCCTCCAGGTCGCCGACGTAGTCATCTGTGCCGTATTCGGGCTGCGCCGGCCAGGACGTATCTCCGTGGCCACGCTGGTCAAGTGCAATTACGCGATACCTATCCTGAAGCGACCGGCCGAGATCGTCCCAGATCCGGCACATCGCGCTGAGGCCATGGAGAGCAAGAAGCGGTGGAGCGCCTTCCTTACCCCACTCCACCCAATGGAAGCGTAGCCCGCGTAGCTGCGCACTACACTCACGCGGCTCACGTATGGTCATAGCAGAGCTTAGCTTACCCGATCGACTCGACGCGTCCCCAGGCTAAAGGAAATAGAGTCCGCGGCCGATAGTTGGGGTGTAGCCGCGTCTTTTGCCGAAGGAGTTGTCCTCATGTCCAAAGCCGCCGACTATTTTGGCCTCATAGCCTACATGTTCGTGATGTACGGGGGTCTGCCTGGTTCGGACAGTCTATGGAGCGAAGCACGTGAACCCAAGCGGGGGGAGCGGCCGCGCTCGAGGCTCAAGGTAGTCGCCTCCAATGACGATGTACCGAGGCGGAAGCGCCGGGCCGCGGAGACGGCCACTGCACAGGAGTTCGCCGCGTAACCTACCGAACGCCGCAATCGCGCTGCTAGAATGGCGCCGTCCTGTACGACAGGGAGGCGCCGTTTTCATGCTTACTACGTTCGATGACTATCTGATTCACCAGACGCCGGAAACGCTCGACCACGTGGTGAGCGGCGACCGCAACTTCTACGACCGGTACTACTTCAAC